>JBAZRS010000018.1:0-4685 GCA_041662825.1 Victivallales bacterium
CCAGGCCATGGCCGAACTCCTTTCAATGGACAAGAAGATAAATTCCGTGATATCCGTCCTGCAGGAAAGCAGCACCGGGAAAATCCGCAAGCACGCCCACCAGATGCAGGCGGTGAAAAAATACAGGGACAAGCGGACGTCCTTCGCGGCCAAACTGAAAAACTGCGATACCGACCTGCTCGAGGGATTCGCCGAGATTCACCTGCAATGGTTCGACCAGGATGACGTGGGGGAGATATACAAGGGTTGGGGCGATTTCCTGTCTTCAACTTCCGAATGGCAGCCGGATTCCCTGAAAAAAACCGGCAAGATGATGAAGGAGATGGGCTATAAGACGCCGGACGCCGATGAGTTTTTCCCGGAGCATTTCTGCATAGGCGCCATACTTGACGAAGCCGTCGGCGCTGATTTCATGCTCTGCTCAATTGCGAAACTCGCAGGCGAGTTCCACGGATTCAGGGGGAAAATCGTCAACACCCCGCTGGGGTTCGGCCTTTGCGACAGCGAAGGGCAGATGCTGTTTCCCTCAAAGGACTGGATGACCTGCATAGTCAAAAACTATTCCAATTTTGAAACATGGACGAACAGCATGATCTTAAGGCACACGGCCTCAATGATATTCCTCTCCTCGATGACAATGCAGAACTTCCGCTACGCCTACTCCATAGGCAAGTGCCTGGTCGATTCCGGAAACGATGATATTTCAGAGATTCTTCCCTTCCCGTTCGGGGCGAAGTAGGGGTTTTAATTCTTGAAGCTGACAGTGAAGACTGTGCCTGTGCCGGGTTCTGAGACAAATGATACTTTGCCATTGAGATATTTTTCCGTCAGAAGCCTTATGCTGTAAGTGCCGATGCCTCTACCTTTTCCCTTTGTAGAATATGATCTCTGGAATATCTGGAGTTTCACATCTTCAGGCATGACAGTTACATTGTGGCACCAGAAGGAATAACCGGTTTCATTTTTCCTGCAACCCAGCTTTACCGTCTGATGGACCTTCGACGCCTCGAGTGAATTCTTCAGGATATTCCCGACGATACGGAAAAGGAGGGTGCTGTCGCTCACAAATTCAAAATCCTCGCTTGCGCGGTCAACCTCTATGATTTTGTCTACGGCGGTTTCGTGATTCCTGAAAACCCTGTAAACGGAATTCAGGAATTCGAGGGAATTCTGTCTTGTCAATTTGACCTGGAGTTCATTGTTCTCGGCGGCGAGGAGCTGCCTTTGGCAGTTAATCTCGTCGATAAGCTGGGTTGACGCATATCTCAGATCCTGTTTTATTTCATCGATTTTTATGGCGTCATCGTTCAGAAGTTCAGAAATGCTCCATATGTTGCCGGCGGTGTTCAGGACATCGTGGAAAAAGATTCTTTCCAGAACCTGTCTCCTTTTTTCATTGCTTATATCGGAGAGGATCAGCAGGCAGAAAGTCTGGTTGTTCCACGCAAAGGGCCTTGTCCACGCCCTCATGTCAAGAGGTTCCATGCCCTTGTCCGTTATTCTGATTATCCTGCAGTCGCTGTTTGAGGGTTTGCCGTTGAGACCCTGGATGATAGACAGGACGGCTCCGCAGGTTCTGCACGCCTCTCCTGTTCCGCAGCCGGATTCCGCGTTAAGCGCATTCTGGCAGGACACAAGTTCGCCGGGCCTTAACCCGAAGCTACACTTGCATCCCTGGCTCAATGCGAAATCCGCAACGGCCTTGTTTCCGAACACAATCTGCCGGTTTGAATTGAGGATCATGACAAAATCGGGAATGGCGTTGAGAAGTTCGCAGAGAATATCGATTCTTGAAATCGAATCGGACTGTTCCCTGATCTCCAGTTCTGAAGACCTTTCCGGCGATGCGAATTTTGTCTCGCCGCTTTTAAATTTTGTGCAGTTTTCAGTCATGGCCTAATATAGCACAGGTTGTGAATTAATTTCAGAGTCATCCCACAGGATGATGGATGGATTTATTCGCCTGTGGCGAATTGTTGGATGACCCGCCTCCGCTAAGAAACTTAAGCGTGTCCGGATGGATGACTGGGTTTGAAATCAAAGAATAACAAATAATTCTATCTTATATGCAAATTATTGAAAAAGGCATTTCGGATTTTTTCACAGGATTGTTTAATCCTTATGTCTCTGATACGCAAGCATCCAGTAATCCATTCATCCAATCATCCATGGGACAGCGGGTATAAAAAAATAACGGAGCCGGTATTAAACGGCTCCGTTAAAAGAGAAAGATACTCAGGCTTATGAAAGGTGCTTGCTCACAAGCTTGGTCATTTCAAACATTGTAACCTGGGCTTTCTTGAAGATGGGCTTAAGCTTGTCATCGGCATTGATGCAGCGCTTGTCCTTCTTGTCCTGAAGACCGTTTTTCTTGATGTAGGCCCACAGTTTCTTGGTTACTTCAGTTCTCGGAAGAGGCTTTGCCCCTACGATTTCTGCCAGTGCTTCGCTCGGATTCACAGGTGCCATGAACTTTGAGTTTGCTGCTTTTTTCGCCATCTTTCGTCCTCCTTCAGTTTAATGTTTGCGACTTAACCTTGTTCAAATTAGCAAGCAAAAATGAAAATGCAAAGGATTATTTCCTATTTTCATAGGTAAATTTGCAAATATTTTAGCCTCACATTGTTTTGGAGTCGGGTAAAAAGAGGATTTTTGGTCGGCAAATTCAGATATGAAGAGCGTAATTTCATTCCGTATTTTTAATAAAATGGTACCCAGGATAGGACTCGAACCAATGATTTAGCCTCATAGAGTAAACTAGATACAACAAGATTTGATTGCACTTAGTAACGTTTTAGAAACATCGAAAATATCGTATTGGAAGCGGATAATATTTTCAATTATTTTAGGGATGGCAGTACTATGAGAATATTCATGTAACTGCCCGGAATAGCATCAAATTTCGATTTTTCCGTCATCAGTCACCACAGGAATGCCCTTTCCCTGCCTTGTTGCCCTGTTATCCACCGGATTATCAATGGATCAACATCCATGCCCCGACAATATGGTTACCATGGGAACTGCCGTTGCCGGGGATATCAGGGCATATCAACCTGGATGACCGGCCCTGAGACTGATAATCCTACCCGCCCGATCCCTCACTTCGCCTTGTCATCGGGAACTGGCAGGGAGGCGGGTTTACTCTTGGCTTTCAGATCAGTCAATTCGCTTGTCAGTTCCTCAACCACATCCTCCATGCAATAGGGGTATGAGGAGAGGATATTGCCAAACCACCGCCTGTATGTACACAGCAGCAGTTGTTTCTTCGTCATGGCATCCTGTATCTCAACGGTGACCTTTTTAGGATGTTCATTCATAAAACCTGGTGCCAGCAGTTGAGGAGGGAAAAGAAATCCTACATCTACGGCAACGATGACATATAAATCATGATCTTTAAATTTATTTTTATTATTTAGATAGACAAAGCCCATCTTGTCAATAAATAATTTTTCAATACCACTGTCTAAAAAATATGAACTGTCTCCATACTCAAAACACACCCTTTGATAATTGGAAACATCAAATTCGGGATTAACTGTTGTGCCGACAGAGGAACATCCTGTAAATGACATTATCCCTGCAACGGAAAGAATCATTAACAGCAATAGGCGGTGTAGGGATTTCATTATTGTGAATCCTTATTCGTTTTTTTCTCATTAAACATACAGGACTTTTTCCCCATCCCTCACTTCGCCCTGTCATCGGGGGCTGCCTTCTTGTCGGACTCAGGCTTGGCAGTAGTCTCTTCATATTTCTCCACCTGCCTCCAAGTACCATCCTTCTGCTTCTGCCAGTAGTACTTTTTATCCTTAGCCCTCAGTTCTATCAAGTCATCCTTGTCCCATGACAGGACATCAACCAGTTCGTCAAGTTCTATGTTGGTGGGAATTCGATAGAGAACATGGAGACCTAAATCCTTTGGATATGATTCATATGGTTCACCAATTGTTAAAGTGACTTTTTTATCTCCTCCTGCCCAAGTAACTTCCGCTATCATCTTTCTGTCGATAGAAAGAACTTCATTTGCTGGTGTTTTAATCCACTCATCTCCACGTTTTGTAAAAAAGTAGTCACCTCTATCGGAGCTTTTCAACAGAATTTTATAATCCTTATACCATGAAACAGACCACCTGTGAAATGCTGAAGCCTCTGTATTTATTGATTTCTCCAGTCTCCCGTTAGCCGAATAGATCTTAAAATAAACATTTCCACTTTCATATGCTATTAATTTTAAAGACCCGTCAGGGGAATACATCTGTATTTCGCTTTCTTCAGCTATGCAGTTAAAACAACTGCATGCAACCAGCAGTACGGTTGAACAAATTATTCTTCTGATTTCTATCATAATAAAACCTCTCGGCAGTTCAGCACACCCCATACCAAATCCCCAGTTGAATTAAGGAGTACTTTACATTAGCTTTCAGAGTTGTCCATCATAGGGGGGCTTGTGGATTAATATAGCCGATCCCGGTGGTTGTCATGAGTTGTTTATGCGGGGCAGCTGAAATCTCCAGTACTGATTCCGCCTGACAGTGGATATGATTGGTTATGACGATTGTGAGGATAGATTTAATGAGGGGGAAGTGACATACCCTGTTTTTGACCGGCAACAGGGGAAGCCGCTTTTTATATCTGGTCTTCGGAGATGGAATTAGGAATCGGGCTTCTCCAGATTTATGATCATT
>JBAZRS010000018.1:4695-20040 GCA_041662825.1 Victivallales bacterium
TCCCATAACCCTGCAACGATGGTCAATCAGATCCAGATAAAGCTTCCTCCGGGATTCGGCAAGGAAGCTTATTCCAATGAGTTCCCGCCAGCGGGGAATTGCCGCCATGAACTTATCTTTCATCTCAGAGATGGTTTCATCCTTCAGATTCAGCCTTTCCTTCGCATAGTAGTTGAACCAGAGGGATTTTGAGAGTTTTTTCTTCTTCCCTTTCAGAGGCAGCGAGACTTCCTCTATCTCATCGGTCTTTTTCCCGATGTCCAGATATGCCGCTGTCGTATTTAAAAAATCGTAGGCCGGCGCCAGCTCCACTTTCCCGTCCCTTGTTATCAATGAGAAATTCTTCAGATGCATGTCTTCGTTTCCGACAAGATAGTTGAAGATGCACCTCTGGAAGAGCTTTATGTTTTCCAAGACGGGAAACGTACAGTATTTCTCTGTAATATCCGATAGCTTTTCCATGCTGCTGTCATATTTCGTCTCACGGTCCATGCCGCTCAGCTGGGCGAAATCTTCGACCGCTAGCTTCATGCCGCCCGCCTGCCTGTCAAACCTCCTGATGAAATAGGAAAATGTCCCGTCCATGCAATATACAAGGCCGTTGACGGGCACTTCAATTCCGGCGATTTCCGCAAGGTGCATTGTAAGAGATTCATTTTCCGGCAGCTGCCTGTAGATGTGACGAATATCCGGGCTTTTCTCATTTTACGTCTTTTGCTTTTAGTTTGTTGAACTCAGCAATCAGGGGACTTGAAAAGTCGAGTTTGACATTCAGGATTTTCATTATCTTCAGGAGCGTATCCAGCTGCGCAGTTTCCTTACCTTTCTCCACATCGAAAACAGCCGTCTTCCCTACGCCTGCGAGCTTCGCAAGCTGAGCCTGGGTCAGCTTGCTCCGCTTCCTGTGGAAACGTATGACTTCACCGATTGTCCTTGTTTCCTGCATAGCCTCAAACATGTCCTTTGTTACGGTGGATATTACTGCTATAACGGTAAAATATGCGTGTTTTGCGCTATATCAAGTACGAAAGACTCAAAAATACTGTTATAGCGGTAAAATAGATGTTGATATGATTACGAAATCCGCATTGTTTTCCGATATCAGCGACCTTGCTTGCTAGTTAGAGCCTGCTCGAAAAGGTTTTCTGGAACAGCTCTTACGAGCTTGACTACAAACGAATTCGCCTCAAATTCAAAGTTTTTGTTGGTAGTTAACCCCGTAAGGGGTGTTCTTATTATACCTTTTCGAGCAACGTCTAGTTAAAATTAGTCTCAGATCAGGAAGAAAAAAATGGTACCCGGGATAGGAGTCGAACCTACGACCAACAGTTTAGGAAACTGCTGCTCTATCCACTGAGCTACCCGGGCATGTGTGAGATCCGAACGTGGAATTTCGAATATCTGGACACAAATAAAATTACAGGATGCAAAACATAAACGGAATACTGGCTTGTTTCAACCCAAGCAGTTATATTTCATAAAAGAATTACACGGATGCAGCATGTCTGAATATCTGATAAAAAGACTTCTTATGGCGATTGTCACGCTTTTTGTGATAATGCTTGTGAGCTATTTCCTTGTAAGGCTTGCGCCCGGGGATCCCACAAAGAACACCATCATCGGCGAGAGCGCAGCGGCGCAGGGTATTTCATCGGAGAAGAACATCCTCTCCCAGAACAAGTCCCTCCGCGAGAAACTGTATCTCGACAAGCCCATTCTCGTGGGATTCTCCTTTTGGATCAAGGGGGTAATATTCCACGGGGATTTCGGGGAATCGGCCTCTGTAGACAAGGGCAGGCCGGTCACGAGGCTGATCCTGGAACGTCTGCCGGTCACCGTGAGCCTGAACTTCTTCGCGATACTTGTCACCTATCTGCTTGCAATCCCGATCGGAATCCATTCGGCGGTAACCTCGAGGAAAAATCTCGACAGGGGTTTCACCTTTTTCCTGCTCTTCCTCTATTCCATCCCGACATTCTGGATCGCCCTCCTTCTCCAGGCGTGCATCTGCCAGGGCGGATTGTGGCCCCTTTTCCCGCTGAAGGGAATTTATCCTGAAAACACGTGGGGACTGGGTACGTGGTCGATAATTTACGATACGGCAAGGCATTATGTGCTTCCGGTTTTCTGCCTGACTTATGCGGGCTTCGCCGGACTTTCCAGATATGCCAGGGCGAGCATGATAGAGGTCATCAGGCAGGATTATATCCGTTCGGCAAGGGCCAAGGGGCTGCCTGAGCATGTGGTGATCCTGAAGCACGCCTTCAGGAATGCGCTCATTACCCTGATTACTCTTTTTGCCGAACTTCTTCCCGGACTTGTTGCCGGAAGCATAATCATAGAATACGTTTTCAGCATCCCAGGAATGGGTTCGCTTTCCATGATGGCGCTCAACAGCCGCGACATTCCCGTGCTCATGGCGCTGTTCGGGTTCGGGGGAATACTCACCCTCGCAGGGATAATAATCGCAGACCTGATGTACGTTGCCGCAGATCCCAGGATTTCCTTTGACAAGGGGAATCGCTGAGATGCAGTTTATCTGTCATCCCGCAGGATGACGGATGGATGGATTATTGGATGACTGGGGTTGAACTCAAATGAAAACAAAGAATGCTCTCTTGAGCCAATTTCAAATTGCCTCATGTGAGCTGATTTCTTAAGTTGGAGTACAAGCTTTAGCTTGCGTAACTTGTTGAATACTAAGATAAACTAAAGTTTGAACTCCAACGGAAGACATTGCCATAGCAACATTTTCCTGTATTTTGAAATCAGCTCCTCTTAATATACAGATTATTGGAATAGGCATTTCGGATTCTTTTGCAGGATTGTTTTATTCTTATGTCTCTGATACGCAAGCATCCAGCAATTCGCCACAGGCGAATAAATCCATTCATCCAATCATCCATGTGGCGGTACTGATTCTGTTTCATAATTCGGAATGCCGTCAGGGACAGTCTTGACGCATTACGCGCCGTTGATTATTTTACTCATAAAGTTGCCGAATGTCTTTGCAATTCAACGTAATTATGTTAGCTTCTAATCCTTAAACTTTTTAAAAAATCACCGTGAATTATCTAATGAAACTTCCGACTTTAAAAATCAGAAATCTTGAATCCAGGTTTCCCGTAATCCAGGCCGGGATGGGCGTGAGAATCGGAAATTCCGTTCTCGCCGCCGCGACAATCCGCCTTGGCGGCTACGGGACGATCGCCAGTGTCGGGCTGGGGGACATTGAAAAATCCAAGACGGACTTCGCCAACGAGTCAAACCGCGTTCTCGCGGAGGAGATCCGGAAGGCGCGTGAACTCTGCGGCGGGAAGAAACCGCTCGGCGTGAACATCATGATAGCCCTGTCAAATTACAGGGATCTGGTGGAGGAGAGCGTAAGATCCGGAGTTGATTTCATAATTTCCGGAGCCGGCCTTCCCCTTCCTCTTCCTGAATATGTCGGAAACGCGGACATTGCCCTGATACCAGTGGTCTCCAGCGGCCGCGCACTGTCGGTGATCGTCAACGCCTGGAAGAGGAAATACAACAGGGCTCCCGACGCCGTGATTGTGGAGGGTCCCCAGAACGGAGGGCATCTCGGGTTCACCCTGGAGATGATCGAACATCCTGAAACATGCTCCCTCGACATGATTTTCAAAGACGTCAAAAAGGTGATGACGGACATGGGATATGACAAGACGCCCATTCTCGCCGCCGAAATGATTGCGTCCCGCGCCGATATTGAGAGAGTACTCGCGATCGGATACGACGGAGTCCAGGTCGGGACTCATTTTATCGCCTCGGAGGAGGCCGGACTCGACCGGAAAAGCAAGGAAGTCTATGTGAACGCGAAACGCGAGGATGTCACCGTCATAAAAAGCCCCGTCGGTCTCCCTGTCAGGGTCCTGAAAACACCGCTCGTGAACAGGGTGCTGTCGGGAAACCGGGAAAAATTCAGTTGTCCCTACCGCTGCCTGCGCACGTGCAATCCCGGGAAGGTTCCGTTTTGCATAGCCAGGGCGCTTCTTGCCACTTGGAAAGGCGATGTTGAAAACGGGCTTTACATGGCCGGCTGCAACGTTGACGCTATAACAAAGATTTACCCCCTGGAAGAATTCTTCAAGACTTTGGAAGACTGAATTAAACTTCAAAACTGAAAAACTTTATTATGGAAAGAACTTGGTTGGGCGCTTTGGTTTCAGCATGGAATCTCCTCCTGGAAATTCCCTTTCCCAATATTGGTCTTTGGAACGAGGACGAGGAACCTGAAGGCGATTCGATCCGCACACTCGCTTGTTTCCCGATTGTCGGAGCCCTTATTGGATACGCGGCATACTGCATAATATGGATACTGAGCAGGTTCCAGTCGCTTACAGCCGCAGCGGCGGTATCCGCCATCCTTATTGTCATCGGAATTGAAATGATGACCCTGGGAAAAAGCTTCAATGCACTGGTTGCATTTTTCGAGGCGAAGATTGAGGGCCTTAGGGAACTTGAACTGGTTGCCGCGGTTGAAAAAGAACCCTCGTTCTGCAAAACCCCCCTCGGCCTGATGTTTTTCCTCTCGGTTTTCATCCTGAAAATCGCATGCGTCTCGCTTCTAGTGTACTATGAACGCACCTCATGGCTCATTGTGACAATGGCCGTATCATATGCGGTCATCGCGAAAATGGCGACGTCCAGGGACCTGCGAACTTCGCAGCCTTTCTTCGAAACCGAGGAGGTGCGCGCAGAAAAACTCGCCTGGCTCTTTGCGGGGGCAATTTCCTTCATTGTCGGTTGGAGTTATTCACCGGCCGTGATAATCGTGCTGGTCCTGGCTTATTTTCTCTCGGGCAAATTCAAAATCCACTGTGAAAACGAATTCGGCGGAGTCACCGGGAAATTTGTCGGAATGACAGGGGCCGCCGCGGAAACACTTGTCCTGCTTGCCGGCGTGATACTGCTTGTAAGACTATGATTTAAGTAGGCCAGCGCTCGATGAGCGCGGCTTCTTGGCACTCTCATCGAGAGTTGCCCTACTAATAAACTTGAGGAAAAAATGAACTACAGATGTCTTGATGATTTAAGATCGTTCCTGTCGGGAAAATATCCCGATGCCAAGCCTGGAAGCGACTGGGAGATCGTCGCTGACATATGCCCTGCGGAAATGAACGGGGACATCACCGTGAACTGTTTCCGGTTCGCAAAGATATTCAGGAAGAATCCGGATCAAATCGCCACGGAATCGGCCGAATTCCTCTCCTCCCATCCGGATGTTGAAAAGGCCGAAAAAATCAAGGCGTTTGTAAATGTCACCCTCAAAGGGGAGGCAGTACACAGGGACACGGTTGCTAAAATAAATGAAATCCTGGGATCTCCCATTCTGCCGGAAGGCAAAAGACAGAAAGTCCTCATTGAATTTTCAGCGCCTAACACCAACAAGCCTCAGCATCTCGGCCATGTCCGCAACAACACCATAGGAATGTCCCTTGCCTCTCTCATGAAGCGCGTAGGACATGATGTTGTCAGGATAAACCTTGTCAACGACCGCGGCATCCATATCTGCAAGTCGATGATCGCATACCAGCGTTTCGGCGAGGGGGCGACTCCGGAAAGCTCGGGCAGGAAGGGGGATCACCTCGTAGGCGATTTTTACGTGAGGTTCGATCAGGAACTGAGAAAACAGCTTGCCGAACTCAGGGAAAAGAACGGGGAACTTAAGGATAAAACCGACGAGGAGCTTTTCCTCCAGACGGAAATCGGACGCTCCGCGCAGGACATGCTCCAGAAATGGGAGGCAGGCGACCCGGAGGTGAAATCGCTCTGGCTGAAGATGAACAGCTGGGTTTTTGCGGGGTTCGCCAAGACATACGAGCGGATGGGGATCGAATTTGAACACACCTACCTTGAAAGCCAGACTTACCTGCTTGGAAAAGACCTTGTCGAGGAGGGTGTCAAAAAGGGGACTTTCTTCAAACGCGAAGACGGCGCCGTACTCATAGATCTCGAGGATGTGAAACTCGGTAAAAAAGTTCTTCTGCGTGCGGACGGCACAAGTGTTTACATGACACAGGATCTGGGGACGACCCTGTTGAAATACAGGGACAATGTACCGGACATACAGATATGGGTTGTCGGCGACGAGCAGATACATCATTTCAAGACGCTTTTCGCCATCCTGAAGAAGATGGGCTACAAATGGGCTGAGAACCTCCATCATCTCGCTTACGGGATGGTAAACCTCCCGACCGGGAAAATGAAGAGCCGCGAAGGTACTGTCGTCGATGCCGACGACCTTTTCGACGAGATGGTGGCGCTTGCGAAAGCCGCAACCATGGAACGTGTCGGCGAGGGGAAAGTTCCGGAAGACATTGACAGGAGATCCGAAATAATCGGCCTGGGGGCGATCAAATTCAACCTCCTGAAGTTCAATCCCAAGACGACCATCATGTTTGATCCCCAAGCTTCGATAAAGTTCGAGGGAGATACGGGCCCGTACGTTCAGTATGCCTGCGCCAGGATAAATTCCATCGAAAGGAAGGCGAAGGAGGCCGGCCTTGTGATAGGGGACGACATAAACTGGAAACTTGCCTCCTCCCACGAGGAGAAGGAACTTTCCGTGCGGATCTCGCAGTACAGGGATGTCCTGCGCCAGTCTGCCGAAAAAATGGATTCTTCTACGCTCTGCGAATACCTTCTCGAACTGGCGAAAGCCTTCAACCGTTTCTACAGGGAGCATTCTGTTCTCAATGCGGACAACGATGAGCTGAAGAGAACCAGGCTTGCTCTCTGCTGCAGGACAAGAGATGTCGTTGCGGACGGCCTGAAATCCCTCACGATAGATGTTCCCGCAGCCATGTGATTATATTTTCCGTTTGAAAATATCATTCTTGACGGTCCTTCATTATTGGAATATATTCCGCATGTCATGGGAATTAAATTCCCTGAATTATTACTAATTAAACGTATAGGAATTTCAAAACGGAATGCCGGCATCCTGCCGGCATATGGGAGCCGCCAAGATGGCGGCGTTCCTGAAGAATGCTGCGGCCATTGTACGCCTAAATTTAAAATGGAAAGGAGGTTTTTTACAGGGGGTATCGGGAACATTTTAAATTTCATCTAATAAAGAGAAGGAGTATCAATATGACAAAGCGGGAAAATGTTTTCATTGCCTTGACCGGAATTTGCGCTGCCTTTTTTATTGCAGCCGTTCCGTCGGAATTGCTGGCCGAGCAGGCGAAAGTCGTCTCCAGCTACGGTCCGATAAACCAGGATGTCACTTTTGATCAGATCAAGGCGGCACGCATGGCTGTGAAATCCGCGATCGCCAAAAAGCACAATGAAATGTTGAATTCCAGGTACGACCTTTCAAAGAAGACTTCGCCGGTCGCCATGTCGGGCGGAAAACAAATTCCGGCCGGCATTACAGCCAAGCTTCAGGGCGTGACATGGGATGAGCTTGACAAGATGACGCCGGAACAGATCAAGGCGAAAAATGTTTTCCCTTACAAGCCTCTTCCCTTTGCCGACCATAACGAGGGAGGAATGCTTTTCCCGACCATGATAACGAAAGTCCTTCCCCGGCTCACCCGCTTTGACCTGGATTTTGACCTGCCTGAGCACATCCTCCCGGATCCGGTACCCGCCATCTACCTGACCACCAGGCCAGACCTCGGAGATGTGTCGAAAGGGAAACTCATCACCGTAAACAATTATTATGAGATATTCAACGGCATACTCAACCCCAAGCAGCTTGAAGGCCTCAGGCTCCTGGTCACACAGTTCCCCCAGCAGCAGTTCAACGCCACCGAAGACCGCCGCACAGACAGGCCGGACGGAATGCTGGGCGTCACCTGTTTCGACTGTCATGCCAACGGCCACACCAATGGTGCCAATCATCTTGTCGGTGACATCCGGCCGCAGGAATTCAGGCACCGCATTGAGACACCTTCACTGCGGGGAGTGAACATACAGCGGCTCTTCGGTTCGCAGCGCGCCCTGAAGACGGTTGAGGATTTCACGGAGTTTGAACAGCGCGCCGCCTACTTTGACGGAGACATAGCCATGGCTGCCAAAAAGGGCATCAATATTCTTGAGAGGGCCTCGCAGGTGCATGCGATGGCGGAATTCATGGCGATTTTGGATTTTCCTCCCGCCCCGAAACTTAATATTTACGGCGAACTGGATAAGACCGCAGCCACTCCCGCTGAACTGCGCGGAGAGGCTCTTTTCAACGGCAAGGCCAGATGCGGAGCATGCCATCCCGCCCCGTATTATACCGACAACAGCATGCACAACCTGAAAGCCGAACGTTTCTACAAGCAGGAAATGGTAAACGGGATGATGATGGCCCATGACGGGCCGATCAAGACATTTCCGTTGCGGGGCATAAAGGACTCTCCCCCATATCTGCATGACGGCCGTTGTTTCACTCTTGAGGACGTGGTGGAGTATTTCAATCTTGTCCAGCAGCTCCATCTGAAAGCCCAGGAAAAAGAAGATCTGGTCGCCTTCATGCGAGCTTTGTAACGGCATTATTTTCAGAGCGCCTTGTTGAGGGATTGAAGATGTTTCTGCAATGTGGAAATTGATATATTGCGCACATTGGTGCGCAATTTGGATGCCATGGCAGCTGCGATTCCGGCTGCCGCTCCCACACTTGCCATAACGGGTTGCACCCGGTACGCGCTCATTGCCAGGTGGGTTCCGCTGATGGCTTTGCCCGCAATCAATAAACCTTCTGTTCCGCGGGGAAGCAGCGCCCCGTAGGGAATCCCTGCGGACACCGCTGTACGGGGAAGCTTGTCATGCTCTCCCCAGGCGTCAAGGAAGAAATCGCAACGGGCGACCGTATCATCGGGGAAACGGCCGGCCAGCAGGTCGGTGGCGGTTACAACTGACTCTCCCATTACACGTCGTCCTTCGCGCACACCGAGTCTTGGCGCCAAATGCACGATATATCCGTGATCGCGTAAAAGGTCAATTGCAGGGTTCAGCTTTACCATGGCTTCATCCTGCGCCATCGCCAACGCCATTGGATCGCGGGTGTCCGAACATTGTACAGTCGCCCCCCAGTGCAGATAGGTGCCTGCGTTTCGACTGTTAACTCCGGTATCGCCTTTTTGAACCCATCCATAATTTGATTCCACCAGGCCTTTCCCCAACATTTCATCCGGGAAAACCGCATCGGGGCGAATTCTCTGGCTTATGAACATCCACGTGCAGGGTTGCACCTGGCTGTCCGCCATGTCCGGACCATAGGCTTCATTGAAATCACTTCGGGCGTTGCGGCCATATTGAATTTCACATCCGGAGAGAGCAGCCAGCAGTCCGGTGCCAGTGGCATCAATAGTCACCGGGGCGGTATATGTGCGCGATTTTCCATTTGCCGTGTCAACCACGGCACCGTGGACTCGTCGACGATTTCCCTCATCGCTCAGCAGCACCCGGGTAACCGGTGAGCCGCATATCAATTTCAAAGTGCTTTCAGCAATCATCATTTCACGGAGCACCTGCAGGTATGAGGTGGGCATGTACCAGTAATCGCGTCCGTCCATGCCCCCGTCGGCAAAATCGGCTACCGCTTTTCCAGTCAGGTTGTATGATGCGTTCAGCTTCTGCGCCATTTCAAGGAATATGCCCGTGCGCGGTCCGCCGCATAACATGCTCACCGACATGTCAATGGGAGCGCCGCCGGGCACCATGTCCTCCTCAAGCAATATCACCCTGGAACCCTGGCGCGCCGCGGCAATTGCGGCTGGAATCCCGGATGCGCCAGCACCGACCACCAATACATCACACGCGATTTCTTCCGATGTGATGCAATCCATCTTCCATTCTGAAGGTTTATATGTTGATGCCATTTGCTTGTCCCGTTATAAATAATTTTGAAGGTCACACAAACTTAAAATCAGGTATCTTGCCCGATAAAATAATTTCATGCAAGTCGTCCCACATTTTGTCCTGATATGAACGGCAGGTGTACAATCCCAGAAGGGAACAGGTCAACGTGGTAGTGGCGCGAACACGAGTCTGACATTTGCCGTCGAGGCGTTCCACCAGATCCGCATAGACCTTGGTGAGCGCTTTACGTTTGCCGTCGTGAGTGAAAATGCCGCCGTGGTTGCTGATGTCGTTGGAGGCGGGCATGTCGAAGGTCGGCCAGTTTATGAAACCGTTCACGTGCGGTATCAACGCATCTGTCAATTTGCGGGTGTAATCCGCATGCTCCTCTTCGCTGCGGTATGGCAGCTCACAGAGGAACTTCGAGGTTCCTCCGCCATACCAGCCGAATTCCTGCACCACCACCGGCTTGCCGTAGTGATCCATGCGGGCATTGCCAATGCAGCAGCTCAGCCAGTAGGCGAGGGGTTCACCGCCGTCAAGGGGATCTCCGCGCCCGTCGGGCACGCATTCCCATGCAGGATAAGGATGGAAGGTGACGAAATCAAATAACTCGTGCAAAGCCCGGTTGTGAAACCCGTTTGCCAGCCAGAGATCCTGATCCGGGGACAGCCATGTGTTGTTGCCACTGACTATCATTTGCCCCGGGGCGGCGGTGCGGATGCTGTCGCACTGGCGTTTGCACCAGTCATAGCCGCGGTCATTGAGATAGTTGCGAAAATCGCAGGCGCAGATGTCGAACGGTTTCTCGATGAAGCCAATCGATCCCGTAACTTCGTTGAAACTTGCGAATTTCGCAGAGTACGCCCGGTTCATGGACTCTACTGAACCATAGCGGCGTTCAAGCCACCACGGCCATTTGTCCTTTAACATGGATTCGACGCGTTTCTCCTCGGTGCTTCCAGGCGCGACCATGTGGGCGCGTGTCCAGTAAAGCAACTCATTGCGCAGATCCCAGGCCCAGATCGCCGGATGATTTTTATAGTGACCGCAGAACGCCTCCCAGAAGGCGCAGTCCCAGTCGAGCTGGCGCCCGCTGTCTGCCAGGCGTTCAACATCGAACCAGTCGTTTCCACCGATGTAACCGCCGACAGGCATCAGGTAGATCCCGTGCTTTTCTGCCAAACCGATAAACGTGTCCCAATTTTTCATCCCTTCGGCTTTAAGGCCGGTTTCGGGATGAAAAACTTCGTTGACGCCGATCGCCTGGCGTACGCAGTTCAATCCGAGCTCAGCCATTATGCCGAACCGCCTGTCGCAGTCATCGGCGTTGAAGTTCTGGAACAGCGTCCCCTGTCCGGGATGCTGATCATTGAGCATGTTTCCGCCGAGCGGCGTAATGAATACGCCATCGGAAGTTTCAAAATTCCAGCGGTCTGATGAGACTCTCACTTTTTTCATTGCGCCTCCCATTGAAATATTACTCGGATCCAGGAATCACGTTCCAATCTGCGGTGTCTGGCCTCTGAAGTCAAAACCTTTCATATTCTCCATATTATATGTCCACAACCCCCTGGCTTCCAGCCCGATACCGAATGCATAGATCAAATCGCCGGAGAGGACACATGTCGCTATCCCCCATCCGCATTGCGCCGTATCCATCCCACGCTGCATGCAAAACTGACGCCGTCACAGGATTCATCCACCGAATAATTAAGAATGAAGACATAGTCCGTGCATTGGAGTCGCGATTTTCATGCCGCAGCCGGATATGTTGTCCCGGCCGGTCGGTGAAAGGGGGCTTTTTAATCTAATATTTATCACGAGTTCTCGTCCTATGCCGGAATTGGGAAATCAATCCAGAAACAGTGCCGGCGGCCCTATCGGCGTCAGGTGCAGCATCCCCTGTCCGTCGCCTGGCCTGATTGGCCAGGATGTGATCTCAACGCGCAGGATGGCGGGACCGGAGAAGCGGAACTGGAACACATTATCCGCATCCTCGTCAACCTTCATCATTTTCAGCTCTTTCAATTGCCCAACTGCGCTTCCGGTGGCACTCATAATCCAAGGTCATCCTTTGTTGTCTTGTTTTTACTTGAACAATATTAACTTACAACAACTCGGGGATCTGTCTTCAAAATGTGCGAAAATTACTGTACGTCATCGCCAGAAATGCTTGTCCAGCAGGCGAAGATCAACTCCAGCTAGATGATGCTGTACCATAAAGCTGCTGTTGCGGCAAGTTTGGAAACCCGGGACGCATGAATGCGGCGTCCAAGTCACTGCCTGGAAGCAGACGGCGCAAATAAGGCAGCGCGTATTCAATGCGGCGCAGGCTTTCCTCGTACTGACCTTTACAATCCGTAAAGTGTGAGCCGTGTCCGCCGATGTTGAGATCAATTTTTTCGTTGACCATCATACGGTAAGTTTTCAGTATGCCGCTGTGTTCATCGGGGACACTGTGATTGGAAATGATGAAACTGATACAATCAGAGTCACCACGGCTTTGAATGGTGTCGCCGGTGATTGCCAAGTTCAGGCCGTTGAAAGTCAGGAGATAGGCGGTATGACAGTAGCAGTGTCCGGGCAGGTGGAGCGAACGGATAGGAATATCATGCCAGATGTATGGAGCATCCCCGTTGAGCACGTCATCGACGGATACATGATCGAATCCCAGATTGTACCACGGCAAGAGGGCCGCATATGGATAATCCCAGGGGGCTTCAATTACCCGCGCCACCAGATCCCATGCGCCAATCCGGCATTCCGGATAGCGCTTCCGGAGCTCAGGCACCATGTCGTAGTGGTCGCCATGGACATGTGTGATCAGGGCCAGATCAATTGTGCGAAGTCCGCAATCGCGTTCGAACAGGTCGAGATCGCAGTGGAAGTCTGAAATACGTGTGGGCGACTCATACTCGCATGGGCCCGGATCGATCATCAGGCCGTGTCCCTGATTGTCTATGAGCAGAATGCAGTTGCCGAAATTGTTGATCTGGTAAATTCCCCTGTGAAGCTGAAGATAGCGTCCGATGCCTGGATACTCTGGCTGAACAGCCGGTATAAATTTGCAGCTTCTCCATTTCAATGCCTCCAGATAGGTATCGATGGCATCTGCCAATTCGACAGCTTGCGCCGGTCCTTCGGGAATGGATGGGCCTGTAGCCGGGAAATAAAGTTTTACAGGCAGTTGTGCAAGACTTCGCAGAACCTTAGGCAATGTAGGGAGCAAGGTGCCGCCATAATTGATTTCAAGGTCATACATATTGACCAACTTGGCTGGATGACAAAGCAAGTCGCCTGTGAACACGGCCAGCCGTTTGCCATCCAATTCGAGAACGAATCCCACGTGATGACGGCTATGCCCGGGCAACGGAATCACCTCGAAAACCAAATCCAGCCAGCTTATCCTGTCTCCTTCCCGAAAAGTATCCGACACTTTCAATGGCAGATCCGGAGGAAATACCGTAATGCTGCCAGCCACTCCATACTTCTCCTGCCCCAGGGTTTCCATCCATTCCGACGGATTTTCCCACAGAGTATGCGCCGCTTTATCATAGGCGGAATAATCACTGGCAAGTTCTTTCAGCTGTTCATGCACCACGATGCGGGCCTCGGGAAAATTATTAGCCTCCCGGCAGTGTTCCGGTTGCACATGTGTGTGCAAAATCATATCTGGCGCTGGCAATCCTCGCCGATCCAGCCAGCGTCCCATCTGAGCGGAATGGCAGTCAATCAGCAACCCGCGTCCGTGGCGAACCACAAGATGGCTAGTCGCCGCGCCCACTAAATAATAAACGCACAACTCCGGCGCTAGTTCACATATAGTTTTCATCGATTTGTTGTCTTTTCCCTTCATGCACCGCATCACATCCAGTTTTCCACCGTCAAACCGTCAATGCATGTGAAATGACGAAGGTTTCCTGTAACAAGGGTCTTATCGTTTGAAATGGCGATTGAGGCAATCTGCAGATCTGTGAAGGAACTTGTAATTCCCTTTGTCTCGAGCGCATGCCTCAGCCTGCCGCAGATGTAGGCGGCCTTTGAATCGAAAGCAAGCACGTTCACATTAGGCAAAAGCAGTTCCTCCAGGTTCCTCAGGTGATATTCGGAATGCTGGCTTTTCAGAGCCCCATATACGATTTCCGAAATGGTTATGGTCGTTATGAACTGGCTCGAACTCGGAAGCGCGGAAAGTTTTTCAAGCAGTTTTTGCGACGGGCGTTTTTTGAGAATGTTACAGATGGAGTCAGTGTCAAAGAGATACATGCCTTCCACCATTTCCTTTCTTCCGCCTTGCGTTTGCGACATGTGTGCATATCTCGTCAAAACTCCGCCATTTTCCGGCAATCTCGTAAAGCCCTTTCTTCTCCTTAATCTGTTCGAGCATGCGGAAATTCTCCATGTTGACAAGGGCGGCCACCGGTCTGCTGTGACTGGTTATGATGAAACTCCTGTGTCCGTGCGTCACATTTGCTATGAAATCCGAAAGCCCCGATTTCATCTTCGCCACCGGGATCTCTGTGCATGCATTCATTTTACACCTTCCAGCTTTTCCTGATTTAAGGATTATGGTTATTATGACTATAATGACCATAATATAATTTCCAAAAAACTGTTTTCAACATTATTTTGGCAGGATTACAGGATTATCAGGATTTTGGAGATTTTCTTTTATCTCATCCAAAATCCACTACGGCATGAGCATACATCGGCCTCTGGCGGTCAAG
The DNA here is from genome assembly GCA_041662825.1 of Victivallales bacterium. Lineage (GTDB taxonomy): Bacteria > Verrucomicrobiota > Lentisphaeria > Victivallales > GWF2-50-93 > GWF2-50-93. Next base: position 19,242 of record JBAZRS010000018.1, read on the forward strand.
GTTTGGCAGGCCGTGAAACAGGGCTGGCGCCTCGCCCATGCGCGTGATAATCATTCCGTGACCGATATGGTAGTGCTTCTTGCCGTCATAACCGCACAGGTTCACCGCCGCCAAAGCGCGACGGTATTTGATGCAGTCCTCAATGCTTTGCCTGCCCGGGAAAAACACTTTCTCCAGCCACTCGGAATATCTTTTTCTGCCAGCTTCCGTCCGAAGTTCGTCAGAGCTAACTCTTTCCTCCCTTTTTCCCCCCGCGCCGGTCGGAACCAGCAGAAGCCTTACTTTATTTTCAAACAGATAATCGTCAAGCTTTTCAATTCCGCTGTCTGCGCAAATCGCCACATCGTTTTTCTCTGCGGATTTCGCAAGTTTTTCATATATCTTTCCCCTGCCTGCGACTTCCGCAGTCTTCAGTATTTCAGGATATGGCCCGTAACCGCTGGCGCTCATTTCCGGCGTCAGAAGCAGATCCGCGCCATCGCGTCCCGCCTGCTCTGCGAATTTCGCAATCTGCCGCAGATTGTCAGCAACCGCGCCTGGCTTGCTCGTTGTCGAAGCTATTGCTATGTGTAGTTTTTTCACAAGATTCCTTTTCCAAAATCTGAAATCGAGACTGCTTGTCCGCTTTTGGCGGATTCTTCGGCGGCGAAGACCGCCGCCACTGCCCGGGCGCCATCGATGAGAGACGGATATGGCATACCGCCTTCGCGGACAGCCTTGTAGAAGCTGCGCAGATTGCCGCAGATGTCGCCGCCTTCGTCAAGTGTGAACGGTTCCAGCGGTTCCGCGACGCCTTTCT
>JBAZRS010000019.1:0-19773 GCA_041662825.1 Victivallales bacterium
CGCTCTTCCGATCTAATAAAGCTTCATATAAGATATTCAATAAAAGCAAACCCGGAGAGATCCTCGGGAAATTCTGCTGGGAGATTGTTCACGGCACCAATGAACAACTGCCGTCGTGTCCGCTCAAGGTCATGGAAAAATCTAAGAAAAGGAAAACCACTGTTTTACAAACGGGCGAGCACTGGCTTGGAATTACTGTCGATCCCGTCCTCAATGATGACAACAATATTACCGGAGCGATTCATGTTGTGTCAGACATCACCGAACGCAAGCGGGCGGATGAGGCGTTGCGGCTCAAGAATCTCGTTTTCGATGTATCAATAGCCGCAAACAGCATCGCGAATCTGGACGGTATCATAACCGAGGCAAATAACGCATTCCTCCAGAACTGGGGCTATACGAACGTGGATGACGTAGTGGGCAAGCCGATTCATAGTTTTTTAAATGACGAAGGCATGGCCGCTGTCGTCTTGACCGCCCTCAATGAGACGGGCAGCTGGAAGGGTTCCTATACAGCGAAGAGGAAGGATGGGACTACCTTCATTGCACAGGGACTGGCGACCGTCATGAGGGATGAGAACGGCAAAGTGGCGGGCTATCAGTCGTCGGTAACGGACGTCACAGAGAGCAAACGGGCGGAGGAGGAGAAACATGAGCTGCTGAATGCCGTAGTACAGGAGAAAAACAAACTTTCCGCACTGATCGACAGCATTGCCGACGAGGTCTGGTTTACTGATACACAAGGGAAATTCACCCTGATAAACCCGTCAGCCCTCCGGGAGTTCTCCCTTATTCGCGGAGAGGAGATCGAAGTGGAAAAACTTGCAAAGAGCCTGGAAGTGCTCCGTCCGGACGGCTCCCCTCGTCCAATCGCAGAGGCTCAGCCTCTGCGCGCCCTGACCGGGGAAGTCATCAGGAACGAGGAGGAAATAGTCCGAACGCCTGAAAGCGGCGCGTTGAAATACCGGCAGGTCAGCTCCTCTCCGGTAAGGGATGCCGATGGAAGCATAATGGGCGCGGTGTCCATTGTTCACGATATCACAGAGCTCAAACGCCTGGAAGAGTCGTTCAGGGAAAGCCAAAGGCAGTATCGCAATCTTGTGGAAGGCACATCGGACCTTGTCACCAGAGTCAATGCCGACGGATGTCTTTTGTTTGTAAATCATGCAATGCAGGAAATTTACGGATTGGCGCCCAAGGACTGTATCGGACGCCCGGCCATTGATCTCATACATCCTGAAGACCGTGAGTCGACCAAGGCCGCCTTACAAAGCTGGCTAAATAGCGACATGGACATATTTTTCCATGACAATCGGATGCTAGACGCCCATGGACGGATACATCATCTGGCGTGGTCAGTCCGTTCTGAACGTGACGACAAAGGCAAAATCATCGGATTTGCCAGTATGGCCAGGGACATCACCGAGCGCAAGAAACTGGAGTCGGAAAAAACTAAACTTGAAGAGCAGAACCGGCATCTCCAGAAGGCCGAGAGCCTGGGGCGCATGTCCGGATCCATCGCCCACCTTTTCAACAACCAGCTACAGGTGGTCATGGGATATCTGGAAATGGTAATAGGCGACCTGCCTCCGGGCGATTCCCGTGCCGTAAAACTTACAACAGCAGCACAGGCGACCCGGAAGGCTTCGGAGGTGAGCAGCCTTCTCCTCGCCTACCTTGGGCAGACACCAAGCAAGCTTGAGTTGCTTGATCTGTCAGAGCTGTGCCGAAAGAGCATTCCCCTCATCATGGCTGGAAAACCTTTGGATGTAGTTTTCGAAACCCATCTGCCATCGCCCGGACCGTGCATCAGTGCGGATGCTAAACAGGCGCAACAGCTTCTGACCAATCTGGCGATCAATGCCTGGGAGGCCATAGGCGGCGGGACCGGCACCATTCGCCTGAGCGTCAAGACTGTTTCCCATAAGAATATTCCTTCATCACACCGTTTCCCAGTGCAGTGGATCCCGCAGGAGCAGCAATATGCCTGTCTGGAAGTTACGGACACCGGTTGCGGAATAAGTGAAAATGATATTGATAAGATATTCGACCCGTTTTTCACCACGAAATTCACAGGGAGAGGATTGGGCCTTTCTGTGGTTTATGGAATTGTGAGGGCTCATGACTCGGTAATCACAGTGGAAAGCGGGATTAACGGGCTGACCGTATTCAGAGTGTTTTTCCCGCTGTCGGTGCAAATAGCGCAATGCCAGAACGGGGAGACCGCCAAAGATTCAAAAGTTGTCCTGGGCGACACGGTGCTGCTGGTGGAGGACAATGATGCGGGACGTGAAATGACCAGGATTTTCCTGGTCAGCCTGGGATTCAAGGTAATCCAAGCCCAGGACGGATTTGAAGCCGTGGAGGTTTTCAAAAAGCACAAGGATGAAATATCCTGGCTGTTTTGCGATCTGACAATGCCGCGCATGGGAGGCTGGGATACCATTTCCGCCCTGAGGGCGATCCGCCCCAATCTGCCGGTGGTTCTGGCGAGCGGCTATGATGAAGCCCGTGTCATGATGGGCGATCATTCAGAACTGCCAGACCTTTTCCTGCACAAGCCCTACGGCCTTAACAAGCTTCGCGACATGGTCGGACACCCTGCAGTAGCCATCAAAAAGGAAACTGGCCGGTAAAGAGGATAACACCACAGAAACTTATTTCATTGATGATCAGAGGGCATGGATTAGAAGAAGTGGTGCGCCTGGAAGGACTTGAACCTTCGACCTTGTGATTAAGAGTCACCTGCTCTACCAACTGAGCTACAAGCGCATATCAAGAAGCAAGTTTTACCCGTCAAACCAAATTCCTGAAGAATTTCCGGGAAGGATGGGAATTAAAACTCGCATAATATTCGCTCACATGTGCGACTTGTCAAACGGGGGAATTGTAAAAGTGGGGAGATTTAGTCTCTTAAAAGTTAAATCTTGTGCTTTCAGCGCAAGATTTATGAATTTTATAAATTCGAATTTGTTTCGGACTTGTCCGACAAGTCGGATTTCGACCTGTCCAGCATAGCTTCTTTGCAACGGAGGATATTCGAGTTTCGGATTTGGTTCCGGCTATGCCGGGTTGGGAATTGAGGGTGTCAGTGTTCAGGTGTCTGATTGATACCGGTTTTATCAAAGAAGAATGAATACCCAGCTTAACGGTTACGGAAAAAGCAGGCGGCTTTCAAACTGCCAAGAAAAGAACACGCTGAAACCGTGAACACCAACGGCAGTTTCAGAAGGGGAATCAAGAGCCGGCATAATGGTTTGACCCTCTTTTCCGCGTCTTTCATCGGTTCCCCTGTTTAATTCCCCGGTTATTGCACTATTTTATGACCGTATCTTATCAAATCACCACAGCTGAAAATAAAAAACATACTGCTGTAGTTATATTTTTTCATTCGAATGAAAAAATATTGGATCAACATCATAACCCTGTGGCACATAAAGGCATGAAACAAATATTTGTCTATTCAGTCAGTCTCGGATGCCCGAAGAACTTTGTCGATACCGAAATCCTGGCGGGACATCTCCTGTCTGGAAACATCGGTCTCACAGAGTCGCCGGACAATGCGGATGTCTACATGATCAACACATGCGCGTTCATCCCCCCTGCCCGCGCTGAAGCCGAATCATTCATCAGAAAGGCGCTTGTCTGGAAAAAGACGAGTCCGAAATCGAGGAAGATAGCGATTTGCGGCTGTCTTGTGCAATGGGACAAGAACAGCGAGTATGCTGGAAAATATCCCGAAGTCGACCTCTGGCTCGGCATCGACAAAATTGCGAATATCGCAAAACATGTCAGGCAGCTTTTTGATAAGGAAACTGTTAAACCCGTAAAAGCACTCACGGCCCTGCCCGAATACCTTTATGATGAAAACACGGCGAGACTGCAGTTGACTCCCAAACATTATGCATACGTCAAGATTGCGGAGGGATGCAACAACAGGTGCACATACTGTTCCATCCCCGGAATTCGCGGCGCTTTGAGAAGCCGGAACTCGGAATCGGTTTTCAAGGAAGCGCAAAACCTTATAGCAACGGGCTGCAGGGAACTGATTCTGATAGGTCAAGATACTACGGCGTTCGGAAAGGACCTCAAAAGTGAAAAGGAGAATCTCCCGGCACTCCTGAAAAAGCTTGACGGCATCGAGGGGAAATTCTGGATCAGGGTCCTCTATACGCATCCGGCTCATTTCACCGATGAACTGATATCGGTTTTCAAAAATTCAAGGCACATTATCCCATATATAGACATGCCGCTCCAGCACATTTCCGACAGGATACTCGCAAGCATGGGGCGCAAAGTCAGTTCGGAGCAGATAAAAAGCCTCCTCTCGAAACTTCGCGCGGAAATTCCGGATATCGCCATCAGGACAACATTTCTTGTAGGCTATCCGGGAGAGACCGAAAAGGATTTCACTGAGTTGAGCGATTTTGTAAGGGCGCAGAAATTCGACAGGCTTGGCGCCTTCACATATTATCCCGAGCCTGGAACTCCGGCGGCGGCTTTCGGTAAGCAGGTGCCCGCGGAAACGGCGGAACAGAGAAAAGACTTCATTATGAGGCTTCAGGCGGAAATCTCCCTTGAACACAATATCGGCCTCGCGGGAAAACCGCTGGACGTGCTGGTTGACAGTATCGGAAAAGGCGAAGCCTGCGGCAGAACCTACATGGATTCCCCGGACATTGACAACCTCGTTAAAATCAAAACCGGAAAAACCAAGGTTGCTGTCGGCGATATGGTAAGGGTGATGGTAAAAACCGCAGGAGCCTATGATATAGAGGGTGTGCTGATTTGATACGTTTGAAGATTCAAAAATCTTGCACTGAAAACACAAGAGCTGATTTCAAAATGCAGGAAAATGTTGCTATGGCAATGTCTTCCGTTGGAGTTCAAACTTTAGTTTGTTCTTAGTATTCAATAAGATGCACAAGCTAAAGTTTACCTGCCTCTGGCAGCGCCTTAGGCGACCAGGGCTTGAACTCCAACTTAAGAAATCAGCTCAAAAGAGGCAATTTTGAAATTGCCTCACAAGGTTTAACTTTTAAGAGACTAAAGCCGTGAACGCCAACAAAACTTTCGAACTGTCGCATTCCAGAACTTACGAACTTTGACTTCTACCGTCTCTTTCCTGCCACAAATATAAGTTCCTCCCTTTGAGAGTTCATAAATCCGTGTTAAATTACTTTGCTCTAATTACTTTAATTATCACTGAAACTGACTGATTGGTGCCGACAAATGAATCTGCCGAACAAAATTACGATGGCGAGGATTGTGATGATATTCATCTTCCTTGTCATCTGCAACGTCGATGACAGACTTCCAAAGGACTGGCAAATGACATGGAAAGCCGTCGGTTTGTTTTTTGCGTTTCTCGCAGGACTTACCGACATCCTCGACGGATACATAGCCAGAAAATACAATATGATAACGGATTTCGGCCAGCTAATGGATCCGCTGGCGGACAAAATATTCATGGCCACAACATTCATAATGCTTGTTGACAAGGGGATTCTTGAAGGATGGGTGGCGGTCATAGTCCTTTCCAGGGAGTTTTTAGTTACAGGCCTTAGACTTCTCGGAGCCGGAAAAGGGCAGGTCATCCCTTCCGATGTTACAGGAAAACTCAAAACCTCACTTCAGATGGCGTTCGTTGTAATCGGCGGCTCTTTCTGGGTTCTCGGATGGAAAGGCGCCGAAATAACTCAAATCCCATGGGCTTACTGGCTATGGGAAATCTCCAAATGGGTCATCATCGCCGTAACAGTCTATTCCGGAGCCAACTATTTCTACAGGCTCAGACACCTGTATCTCGATATTCCGGAGAAGACCGGTAATCGGTAATCAGTGATTCGGTAATCAGTGATCGGTAATCAGTGATCAGTTATCGGTAATTATTTCGAGATTCCCTGGCTTTTAATTGAAATATAAAATCTATAGAGGCAATCATGGCATTATGGGGCGGACGATTCAGCGGTGTTCAGAAAAAGGAACTTATTGAATTCACTGAATCAGTGTCTTTTGATAAGAGGCTGTACCGCCATGACATATCCGGAAGCAAGGCACATGTTGAAATGCTTGCTGAAAGCGGGATTATCCCGGCAAGAACCGCAAAATCAATCAAAACCGAACTGGACAAAATAGGCAAACGCATTGAATGCGGCAATTTCGAATTCAAAAGCGAACTTGAAGACATTCACATGCACATCGAAAACGCCCTCATTAAATCTCTCGGCGACGAAGGGGCGAGACTTCATACGGCGCGAAGCCGCAATGACCAGGTATGCTTGGACATCAGACTTTACCTGAGAGACGAGACGCTCTCGATAATTTCAGGCATAAGGGATTTCCAGAAGGCGCTGGTAGCCCAGGCCGATCAGAACTCTGATGCGATAATGCCCGGATACACGCATCTTCAGCATGCCCAGCCTGTTCTTTTCCCGCATCATCTTCTGGCGTATGTTGAAATGCTTGACAGGGATGCGGCCAGGCTGACCGACTGCCTGAAGAGGATAAACGTCATGCCGCTCGGCTCAGGGGCCATAGCGGGCACAACCCTTCCCATCAACAGGAATAAGACTGCCAAGCTCCTTGGATTCAGCGATATTTCCGGCAACAGCATGGATGCGGTGGCCGACCGAGACTTCGAGTGTGAATTCCTCGCATGTCTTGCGATATTCGCAATGCACGTGTCAAGACTGTGCGAGGACATCATACTGTGGATGTCAAAGGAGTTTTCATTCATTGAACTGGCCGATGAATTCTGCACCGGGTCCAGCCTGATGCCGCAGAAAAAGAATCCGGATGTCGCTGAACTGTCCCGCGGCAAAACCGGGAGGATTTACGGCAATCTGGTCGCGCTCCTGACAATCTGCAAGGGGCTTCCACTCTCCTACAACAGGGATCTGCAGGAGGACAAGGAACCTCTTTTCGATTCGATCGACACGGTACTTAAAATACTTACGGTGTTTCCTCCCATGATTGCCACCATGAAGGTCAGAAAGGAGAAAATGCTGGCTGGCGCCATGAATCCCGGGCTTATGGCGACGGATCTTGCCGAAGAGCTGGTAAAACTCGGCGTCCCTTTTCGCAAGGCCCATGAAAAATCCGGTTCATTGGTGAAATGGTGCGAGAAAAACAAGTTGCCCCTGGACAAGGTCTCCCTTGAGGACATGAAGAAGATCATACCTGAGGCGACAACAGAATGCACAAAACTTTTCGACCCCGCCAAGAGCGTGTCAAAACGCGAGCTCGCAGGCGGAACAGGTCCGCGCGAAGTGCGCAGCCGCCTGAACGCGTGGAAGAGAAAACTTTCGAAATAGTATGTCAGAATATGGAAATCTCCGTCCGAATCTTATATAGTTCTTTATTTTAAGGCATAGGAATTTCAAGGTTGCAAGGCGTCCGGTGTCAGGAAAGATTTCCCTGTCCTGAAACCTGACACCTGAACACTGGCATCAAGTTGTGGTGCTTCGGCCGCCTAATTTGATGACATTGGAGTAAGCATTGTGAAAAAAAGTTGCAGGCGGAAATATTTCACACTCATTGAATTAATCCTTGTGATTTCCATCATGGGCGTCCTTGCCGGACTGAGCATGCCCTCACTGGCCAAAGCCAAGGAAAAAGCCAAGTACGTCAGATGGCTAAGTTTCAATAACCACATGAATTCAGATCCCAGCACCGTTATAAACTACGATTTTGAAAACACGGATTTCAAGACAACCTACCAGGGCGTTTCCCTGCCGGCGCTGTATAATTCCGCTACGGCTTGCGATGCCAAAGGTTTTGTGCAGAACGACTACCACGGCATTCTTGTGAACGGACCGGAGTGGAAAAAAGGCGGCCGCTGGAAGTCAAAAAGCTGCCTTCAGTTCAACGGCAGAACCAGCTATGTGGTGATTCCGGGTTCCAGTTCAATTGATTTCGACACTGCAAAAGACGATTTCACTATTGAAACATGGGTCAATCTCGACAATCTGAACGGAACCGCCCAGACGTTCTTTTCCAAATGCGAATGGTACAGCATTTCGCAGTACGACGCATATCTCACCGGCAACAGGTTCGAAGTCGATGTAGGCAGCGGTACGGCGGCGTGGCTTTCACCCAAACCCGAGGTCGGCAAATGGTTTAATTTTGTCCTGGTAAGCGAGGCCGGGAAGTTTCAGCTCTACGTAAACGGACAGGAGATGACAAATAAATCGACCACGGGGACGAATCCGTCGGCTGTTGACAAAACGCCCTACCCTTTTATTCTTGGCGCCGCAAGCATCACCGGGAACAGCAGAAATTATTTTTTCCAGGGCAGGATGGATGAACTGACGGTTATGAAGCGCGCATTGACCCCCTCCGAGATAAAAGCCTTTTACGAAATGGGAGCTCCATAGGGAAACGGTGAACAGCAATGTCTAAAATATTGGTGGCTGACGACAGTTTAATCATCCAGGCGGCGTACACGCAGATGCTTGAGTTCCTCGGGCACGAGGTGATAATGTGCGGAAACGGGCTACAGGCTGTCAACCGTTTCAGGGAAACACACCCGGAACTCGTCATACTTGATGTTGACATGCCGGAAATGAACGGGTTTGACGCATGCCGCGAAATCAGAAAAACCCCGGACGGGCTTAACATTCCGATCATAATGGTTTCCGTGGGGGATACGGAAGAGGACATTGTCAACGGCATGAATGCGGGGGCAAACGACTACCTGATAAAACCCGTGAAGGAATCCCATCTGATCGCCAAGCTGAAGACGTTCCTCAAGTTTTCGATGGTGCACAGGGATGATCTTGAACTTGTCAAGAACCATGTAGAGTTCGCAGGACGCTACACAATTGAAAAACTTCTCGGGCACGGCGCGCATTCAGTCGTGTTCCTGGCAAAAGACAGGGAAAACGGAAAGAATGTCGCGGTAAAACTGGTTTCAACTCCGGATTTGGATAGTTTTTCCAGGGCCTTTATTGAAACTGCAGGGGAAATTAAAAAAGTTGAGTCGCCCAACGTCCTGAAAATCAATGATTTCGGCCAGTACGCAGGCCGGTTTTACGTAATTCTGGAATATGCCGAAGACGGAGACCTCGCCCGATTGCTCAAACAACGCAAATTCTCGGAGGAGGAAACTCTAAAACTGGCCTTGGACCTTATAAAGGGGTTAAAAGAGTTCGAAAAACACGGCATTGTGCATTTCGACATCAAACCTGAGAACATAATGATTTCGGGGAATGTATACAAGCTTGGCGACTTCGGCATAGCAACACAGAGGGAAACGGCAACGATTCCGATAAAGATGGAGATCTGGAGCACGGCGGCATACCTGCCCCCCGAGTACCTGAATGATTCATCGGCAGTTTCCATGAAAAGCGATATCTACAGCCTGGGCATTACGCTTTATCAGGCAATCACAGGCGACAATCCTTTCCAGTCGGACAAGCCCGCCGTCGCCATGTTCAAACAGGTCAATCTTGTGCCGCCAAGCCTTGAAACCTATGACAGGCGCATAACAAAATATTTTTCCGACTCTGTCTCCGCAATGATGGACAAAAATCCCGACAGCAGGCCAAGCCTTGATGAAATTGAAAAAATATTCAGGCACATACTCAAATTCCTGGCAACCCGGCCACCAGAAGGGGAAAAAGAGGCGGTTGCGGATGAAATCTTCCAAAAAGCGAAAAAAGAACTCGACGTAATTACCGACGCCACCCCGTCAATTGCCGCGAAAAGGGCAAAACCCCAGAAAAAAACAATACTGGGGCTGACGCTCGGGAAATTAGGATTTGGCAGGTCTTTTGCCATCATCATGATTCTCGCCGGACTGTCAACATTTGCAGGCTTTCTAATTTACAACAGGGTTATCGACAACGATGGACAGAGTCTGCCGGGCGCGCTCTCCCCGGTAATATGCCTGAAATGCCAGAAATCGTATGAAACAAGGATAATGGATATTAAAAACGCCAAATGCATTTATTGCGGCGGAGCCCTCGCCTACAGGCAGAAGTGCTACAGTTGCAATTTCGAGTTCCCTAGCAAAACTCCCGTTGCCACCCCGGACAATTTCAAGCTTAAGGCTTCAACAGAGACGAACGACATCAACAAATGCCCGAAATGCGGGTCAACCGACACAGAACCGGCACCGACAGTCCCTGATAAAAAACCGTCTACAGGCAGGAAATAAATGGATTTTGACAAAATCGGACACTACAAATCATGGATCCCCTAAAAAACAGACCAAGAATCCTCCTTGCCGAAGACAGTGCATTGAGCAGGAAAATAGTTGTCCGTATCATTGAAAACTGCGGATGTGAAATTGATACTGCGGAAAATGGAAGGGAAGCTCTTGAGAAAGCTTCCGCAAATAAATATGATCTCATCGTAGTGGACATGTTCATGCCTGAGATGGACGGCGGGGACGCCTCCATGGAAATCAGAAAAAGGGGAGTAAAGACCCCGATTGTCGCATTGAGTGCAAATCCGGTCACTCCTGAAGAGCAAACCCGGTATGGATTCAATGATTCAATACTGAAACCCGTTTCAAACACCGAAGTTAACAGAATACTCTCCCTTTACTGCCACTTGGAAAAACCGCATGAAGCCCGGGCTTCGACTCAAGTTCCCGTCCCTGACGTTTCGGTTTTTGATGAAGCCGGAGCCCTTGAATTCGCAGGCGGAAGCAGGACTCTCCTGACACAGATGATCACGATGTATGTCGATGGCACGGAAAAAAACATCGACAAACTCTTTTCACATTCAGACTCATACGACCTGCAGAAGGCAAAGTCCGCAGCCCATCTCATAAAAGGCGAATCAAAGGCCATGGGCGTAAACAAAGTATTTTCAACTGCGGCGGACATAGAGGAGGCGGCAAAGGCGGGAGACAGGGAGAAATGTCTTTCCCTGATTCCGGAACTCAAGAAGAATTTCTCCGAATTCAATGACTCTCTGAAACCCGTTCGGAAATAATCCCAGGATAAAATAAAATGGCAGACTTTTTCATAGAACAGATAGATTACATTCTCCTGCTTTACGGCTTGTCATTCATTGTCCTGTCGGCTTTGACATTCATGCTCAGCAGCAACAGCCTGCTCCGCTGGAAATGGTTTTCGCTTTTCGCATTTACTCAGGGGATTATAAACATAGCTGAAATTGTCGCGGTATCCAGTGCTCCAGGGCATATCTTCAAGATGTTTGATCTTTCACTTGCAATACTTTCATATTTCTTTCTTTTTGAATTCGGGCGGTCGGGGCTAGAACTGGACAGGGGTAAGAAAAATGCCGGCGCATGGGTTTATGCCGTCCTATTCTGGCTTGTTGCGACAGGCGGATTCAGGAATATTGAAGGCATTGAGGCGACGTCCCGCTACTTCATGGCCCTGCCCGGAGCCCTGTTCTCTGCATATGTCCTTTCCAGGACAAGACTGGCAAAACTGAAGGGGAACAAGGCCATTTTCACAGCCGCCACTTCAATCATACTGCTGGGAATATCCATCACCGCAGTACCCCCGAAAGCAAATTTTTTCCCGGCGAACTACCTGAACGAAGAAACTTTTTTTAATGCGACGACATTCCCGGTAGAACTTTTCAATACATTCCTTGTCGTCATCCTCTGCGTATGCTTCGGGTTTTTCCGCAGGGAAAGGCAGGTCCAGCAGAACAGCGAAAGCTTCGCCAAGAATATTCCCTATTCAACGTATTTCTCCCCTTTTCTCCTTTTCATAACCGTGATTGCCGGCTGGATTGCGGTCCAGGAAATAAGCATCAGTGAAAACACCAAGCAGAGGGAAAATCTTCTTGGACTGACCCGCGCCATTGCAGCATCCATAGAATCCGTCAAAATAATCCCGCTGTCCGGCTCGCCGCAGGATTTGAAACTCCCCGAACACAAGGATCTGCACGAGAAACTCGCCATCATCGCCAACAGCCAGAAAAACATAAGGAGCATAAATATCATCAGTTACCGTCACGGCAAAATCCTCTTCCTGAACGATTCGGCACCGGAAAAATTGAAAAGCCAGCCTGAAAAGGCGGCCACACCAAAGGATTTATACGGCAATTTGACAGGTGAGCTGACTGAGTCTCACACGAAGGGAAAGGAATTCACCCTTGGCCCGTTCGAAGACAAGTCCGGAACCTACCTGTCGGTTCTCGTCCCGATATTCGCCCAGGATTCAAGAAACGTGATTGCAGTGCTCGGGGTGGAAATCTCGGCGCCTGAATGGAACGCGAATATCGCAAAGCGCAGGATGCCGGTGATCTTCACAACCCTCCTGATCTGCCTGCTGCTCCTAATATTTTTTATCATTAACGAGAAAAACAGGGAATCCGCCCTCAAGATAAAAGCTTCTGAAAACCGTTACCGCAGCCTGGTGGAGGGTTCCCCAAACTGTGTCGAACTCTTTGACCGGCAGGGGAACTACATATCGATCAACGATACCGGCCTCATATGCAAGGGCCTGACTGAAAGGGACATAATAGGAAAACCCTTCAGGGATACTTGGCCCGAAGGTTTCATAAGGAATATTGTCGATGAGGGAATAAAGCGGGTTATAAGGGGAGAAAGATGCTCTTTTGAAGCTGAAAGCTACAGGCTCGACGGCTCCGCCATAACATGGATGACTGTCTTGAACCCAATATGGGATGAAGAGAACAATATCAGCAGATTTGTTGCCATTTCCACGAATATAAGCGAAAGGAAAAAAGCTGAAAACGCACTCCTCGACGCAAAGGAAAAAGCCGAACTGATAAACAAAGTCCTTCCGACAGGCCTGTTTACAACCGATAAGAACAGGCTCGTAACGACATGGAATGATGCGGCGGAGAAAATAACCGGCTATAGGGCTGAAGAAATGCTGGGAAGGGAGTGCACGGTCTTTGCCCTTGAACCAAGCATTGCAAAAGGCGTCATGTTCCCAAAGGATCCGTCCAAGCCGGTATTCGGCAGGGAGTGCGTCATAAAAAGAAAAGACGGTGAAATGATATACATTTCAAAAAACTCCGACCTGCTCCGGGACGCCAAAGGCAATGCGATCGGAAGCATCGAGTGTTTCACCGACATAACCGAGAAGAAGCAGGCGGAAGCCGAACTCCACAGGAAGGACAATATCCTTGAAGCCGCAGCCTATTCTGCCGAGATGCTCATTAAGACGCATCTCTGGACGGAATGCATAGGGGGCATACTTCAGAGGCTGGGTTCGGCGGTGGAGGCAAGCAGGATTTATATTTTCCAGAATCACACGGATGCTGCGGGTTGCATAATACCGGCGCAGGCATATGAATGGGTTGACATGAAAAACAACTCCAGCCAAAACGACAAGGTCTTCAATAATGTTCCGTTTGAAGAAAGCGGGCTTGGCAGATGGAAGGAAATCCTTAAAGCCGGCAACGCCGTACACGGAGTTGTCGGCTTCATGCCGGAGTCTGAAAAACAGATTCTCGGCAAAGCCGGAATACTGTCAATCCTCGCCGTCCCTATATTTGTGGAAAACAAGTGGTGGGGATTCATGAAGTTTGACGACTCTGCAACCCCCAGGGAATGGACGAAAACTGAAATTGACCTGTTGCGCTCATCGGCAGATCTCATTGGTGCAGCCATTCTCCGCGAGCAGGTTGAAACCGTAATCAGGACCGCCAAAGACGAGACGGACGCCCTCAACAAACAGCTGGAAAGGAGCATACACCAGGCAAACATGCTCGCCATTGAAGCCGAAGGTGCGAATGCCGCAAAAAGCGATTTCCTGGCCAATATGAGCCATGAGATAAGGACCCCGATGAACGGCATTCTCGGAATGATATCCCTTCTCTATGATTCCCCTCTTTCTCCGGAGCAGCGCAAATACGCCGACATAATTCGCCACAGCTCGGAATCGCTCCTGACAATCATAAACGACATTCTGGACTTCTCCAAAATAGAAGCCGGAAAACTTGAGCTGGAGGCTACAGATTTCAACCTGCATACGGTAATAGAGCAGGTCATCGACCTCATTGTCATCAAGGCGCAGGAAAAGGGCATTGAACTTAACTGCCTCATATCCCCTGAAGTTCCAAACTTTTTCAGAGGCGACGCCGTAAGGCTTAAGCAGATACTCACCAACCTGCTCGGCAACGCCGTCAAATTCACCAAAAACGGGGAGATAGTAATCAAGGCCGAACTCAAGAGCCAGGATGCCGGAAAAGCGGTGGTTTATTTCGAGGTGAAGGACACTGGCATCGGAATTTCAAAAGACAGCATAGGCACACTTTTCAAGGCATTCACGCAGATTGACTCATCCACAACGAGAAAATTCGGAGGCACCGGGCTCGGACTTTCCATTTCAAAAAGGCTGGTGGAGAAAATGGGCGGTGAAATCGGTGTCGAAAGCGATGAAGGGAACGGTTCAACTTTCTGGTTCACCGTAACACTGAGGAAACACAAGGCACCGGAAAATCCGGACGCTCTTCCCCTGGAAAAATTCCATGGCGTTAAAATCCTCTCTGTCGACGACAATGAGACAAACAGGATTGTGATAAGCAACATGCTGTCCTCCTGGGAATTCATGCACGATGAAGTCGGGGATGCAAAAACCGCCCTGGAAACACTGCGCAATGCGAAAAACGCCGGAACCCCTTATCATCTGGCGTTTCTTGACATGCTCATGCCTGAAATGGACGGGGAATCGCTCGCAAGGGAGATAAAGGGCGACCCGCTGATCAGGGACACGCAGCTTGTAATGATGTCATCGGCCGGTCCATCTTTTGAAAAGAAATACAGGGAGAGCAATCTCTTCTCCGCCATACAGTCCAAACCGGTGAAAAAATCACAGATCTTCGACTGCATTGCAACATTGCTCGGGGAGAACAACCTGATCAGGGAAAGCTGCGGTTTAGAGGATATACAGAGTTCGCTGAAAAATCACGGCACGAAAAATATTCTTCTTGTGGAAGACAACGAGATCAACCAGAAAGTGGCGGTTGCAATCCTTTCAAAAATGAACATAAAACCGGATCTCGCCCAAAACGGCGCAGAGGCTGTCAGAATCCTTGAGGGCCAATCCTACGATCTGATAATCATGGACATTCAGATGCCTGTGATGGACGGAATTGAAGCCACAAAGATCATCCGCGACAAAAATTCAAAAGTCATTAATCATGATGTCCCCATAATTGCGATGACAGCCCACGCCCTCAAGGGGGACAGGGAGAAATGCATTGCAGCCGGAATGGACGACTATGTTTCAAAGCCGGTCAAACCTGCAGATCTGGCGGAGGCCATATCAAGGCAGCTTTCGGGATTCACGAGACTTGAACAGGAGAAGAAGAACGAAAAGCTCAAGGCGGAAACTGTTGACAGCATAATATTCGATGTTGACTCCCTGATGGAAAGGATTTCCGGAGACAAGGACTTCTTCGATGAACTTGTGAAACTTTTCATTGAAGACACCCCGAAACACTTTGCATCGTTGAAAACCGCCTACAATAATAAAGATGCCGAGGAAATCCAGCATATAGCCCACACCATCAAGGGCTCGGCCGGAAATTTCGGGGCTTCAAGCCTGCAAAAAGTCGCCCTATCGCTTGAACAGACGGCAAAAACAGGCAATTTCAGCAAAATAAGTCATCTTATTGACGTCGTTGAAATGGAGTTTGAAATACTCAAAAAGGAAATCGCTAAAATCAAATCCGGGAGCGTGTAAAATGCCTTTTAAAGTGCTTGTGGCCGACGATGACATCATAACAAGGCGCCTTGTCGAAAATGTCATATCCAAGAACGGATTTGAAATCGTATCCTGCCAGAACGGGACTGAGGCGTGGGGGCACCTTAGCGATCCCCAAGGGCCAAAACTTGCAATTCTGGACTGGATCATGCCCGGCATGCAAGGGATAGAAATCTGCAAGAAGATCCGCGAACAGAAATTCAAAATCAATCCATACCTGATAATCCTGACAGCATCCATGAATGAAAAGAAGGATGTCCTTGAGACTTTCCGCACTGGTGCAAACGACTATATTGAAAAGCCATTTGACTCCAATGAGCTTATCGCCAGGGTCAAGCTCGGTGAAAAACTCATAAACCTCCAGATTGAACTCTCCGAGCGGATCAGGGCCCTGGAGGAGGCATACCAGCACATCAAGATGCTGCAGGGGATCCTGCCTATCTGCATGCACTGCCACAACATCAGGAATGACAACGAGAGCTGGGAGCGTATCGAAGAATACATATCAAGGCATACCGAAGCCCAGTTCAGCCACGGACTCTGCCCGAAATGCATGAAAAAACACTACCCGGAAATTTCCCCATAGCGGCATCCCCTTGTATTTCAGTGATCGGCCATAATGAATTTCCGCAGAAAATTAATCATTTCACATTCAGGGAGCAGACACGTTTCATTATATAAAACTTGCCGCCTTTCTTCACTATGCTGACAAAGACGGCTTCAGTTACATCTCCGTGATGCTTGTCCTGAAGGGCTTTTGCGACATCCGAGATCCCGTTTACGGTTATTCCGCCTAGTTTCACCAAAATGTCTCCGCGGCTGACATTCTCCGTTCCGCCGGGAATATCGCTGACAACAAGTCCACCTTCAAACGGGTATTCGAGAGCCTTTGCAAGCTGTGGCGTGAGTTCCTGCAGGCTGAGGCCGAGTTTGACTTTCGCCATTTCAAGGCCGTCCGCGTACTTGATTTTCTCCGCCTTGAAGGAATACGTCCTGCCGTCAGCGGTTTTCAAGGTCACTTCGTCGCCAACTTTTATTTTCCAAAGTTTAAGGCTGATATCAAATAACCTGCCCGGCTTTACTCCGTCAACCTCCACTATCCTGTCATCCTTTTTAATCCCCGACCTGGCCGCAGGACTGTTCGGGATGACTTCCTTGACAAAAAACTCCACGTCGGAACCGCCGTTTTTCTTCTGCCCAGGCACAATCCCCAGGGACAATTCACCGAAGCGCTCCGGGATCAGCCACTTTGCGAGCGTATCTTCAAGCCTCCTCATGGGAATGGCGAAACCAATTCCCTGCGCATCACGGAATATCGCAGTGCTCATTCCGATCATCCCGGCATTAAGATTGATTAGCGGACCTCCGCTGTTGCCGGGATTGATTGCCGCATCCGTCTGAATGATGTCTGAAAAGATAATTTTCCCCTGATAGACCGCCTTGCGTCCGAAAGCGCTGAGCACCCCCTGTGAAATGCTGTGGCCAAGGCCGTAGGGGTTGCCAAGGGCGATCACAGTTTCCCCGAGTATCAGATCGTCGGCCTTCGCAAACTTCATGGGCTTGATAATCCTGCCTTCCGGCAACCCTTCAATTTTAAGGAGTGCGATGTCGTTGAAATCGTCGCTTGCGATCTCCCTGGCAAGATACTGGATTCCGTCATCAAGGGTAACGGTTATTCTTGTGGCCCTGCTGACAACATGCGAGTTGGTGATGACAAGTCCGGAAGAATCTATGAAGCTCCCGCTTCCAAGCGAAGTCGTCTTGACCTGCCCCTGCTCCGCAAAGAAATCCCTGAACATGCTGTCATACGGATCATTTTCACCCAATGTCGAATCCGCTCTTGAGATGATTTTCTCCGTACCGATGTTGACTACTGAAGGCAGCACCTCAGATACCGCCGCTACAACCGGAGTCATCCGGGGGTTCACTGCTTCAGCAGCATGCATCCCGGTGACGGCTGTCAAAAGCATTGTTAAGGGAAAATAAATTTTCATAAGGCTTGACATATGCATACAACACGCTAAATATTATTAGGCTGTTTATTCAGCCAATTGCAAAAGTCTGCAATTGGCGTGCCCAGGTGTCTGGTGTCAGTGTTCAGGTAAAAGGAAGAAATGCAAATGATCCGCCATCTGATTGCCATACCTTCCTATCCTGACACCTTTAAAATTAAACTTGGGTAAGATAAACATGCGCACCTCAAAAATCAAGGACAACGAAAATGACGTCATTATCGGAAAATGACAGCAATTTCAGGGAAAAACAGCTGCAGTCGGCCTGGAACGGCATGGAATCCGGTACACAGATGCGGACGAACGACAGCCGGATTATGACCGTCATCCATCCCGGCACATGGAACTTCGAGCAGGGGCCGGATTTCAGAAATGCGAAAATCATCATTGACGGAAAAGAGCTTACAGGCGACATAGAAGTCCACTGCTCCCCGTCAGACTGGTATGCGCACAAACATCACACCGACAATAATTACAGCGGGGTCATCCTGCATGTGACAGGCCCGGCCGGCAAAAATGAGATCGGCAGAAACGAACTTCCCGGGATTCCATCCGTCATGATCAAGCCGGACATGCTGTCGGAATTCCCACTGACGGAATCAGAAAAGTTCCCGAACGGCAGATGTGTCGCCTTTTTCTCATCCTGCGCCGATAATTCCCTCCATGATTTCTTTGTAAAGGCTGGCCGGGCCAGGTTTGAGGAAAAATCGCAAATGATTGTAGCAGACATGATAAGTTCCGGCGCCGAAAAAACATGTTTAAAACTCATGTTCGAAGCCTGCGGCTACAAGAGGAACCGCGAACCCTTCATTGAACTGTTCAATCGCTATTCGGAATATGATGAATCCGGTCCGTCCTGCCGTACCGAGTCAATATTATGGGGCGAATCAGGCCTTCTGCCGGATCCCGCCGCCTCCGGACTTGATCCGGAAATGAAGGCCTTCGTTAAGAAGATATGGAGCACCTGGTGGGAGACGAGGGTCGAAGCGAGAAATGAAATAAAGTGGATAAAGGCCGGAGTCCGCCCGCTTAACATGCCGGAACGGAGAATCGCCGCCGTCTCCGTCATGCTGGGAATCCTCTCAAACTCGCCGCTCGCACTCCTCTCCAGGAAAGCGGAAACCGGAATTTCAGGGAAGGAATTCTCCCGCTTCCTGTCGGATGAAATTGAGTGCAGCCACAGGATCTGGGATAATTACATCAACTTCTTTTCCAGGACGTCAAAGCCCTCCCGTGTTCTCGGAAGATCCAGAATGATTGATCTTTCCGCAAACGTCCTCCTCCCTTCGCTCCACGCCTATGCGTCAATAAACCGGAACAGTCGTCTGAAGGACTTCTCTTTTGACACATGGCTGCAGCTTCCCCTGCCCCAGATGAACAGAATTGTAAAAATCGCCGCCCACAAATGGTTTATGCCGCCACAGCGCCTGAAAAGGATCATCATGGATTCCGCATCCTTCCAGGGCGCCATGTACGTCTACAGGAAACACTGTGAAAAATGCCATGGAGACTGCGACTGCTGCATCGTAGGCAAAACCTCCGCCGGGAAAGGATGAAATGAATTACACATATTCGATCATAGTCCCGGCTTACAATGAGGAGAAATACATAGGGCGCACCATTGACAGCCTTCTTGCCGTTAAAGAAAAACTTTCCGCACGTTGCAACGGCGAGATAATTGTGGTTGACAACAACTCCGGTGACGGGACTGCGAAACTCGCAGAATCCCTGGGTGCCAGGGTCGTCTTTGAAAAGGTGAACTGCATCGCCAGAGCCAGGAACTCAGGCGCAAAAGCGGCCTCCGGCAAATATCTTTTCTTTGTCGACGCCGACACAACAGTGCCGGAGGAGCTCATAGAGGAAGCTCTTCTCTGTCTTGAAGAAAAAGACATATGCGGCGGCGGAACCCGGATAAATTTCGACATGCAAATTCCGTTCACCGGAAAAATTCTCCTTTGGACATGGAACACGATAGTGAAGTTCTATCCCATGGCCGCCGGCTCTTTTCTCTTTTGCAGCAAAGACTCCTGGGAATCAACCGGCGGCTTCGAAGAGGAGCTCTACCCTTCTGAACAAATATCGTTTTC
>JBAZRS010000020.1:0-15953 GCA_041662825.1 Victivallales bacterium
CTGCGAGCAGGATGAAAATCCAGACGGTTCTGGATTTTTCAAAGACAGTCCCCAGCGTACCCCCCTGCTTCTTCCTTTTCCTTGTCTGCAGCAAACCCTTCTTCTCAAGCTCGCGCCGCCTGAACAAATTGAAAATATTGTCTTTTAAGTAGGAGAACATATTTCATCATCACCGCATTCACGGGAATTTGACGCTGTTACGCTTTCGACGGTTTCCTTTTGGAACTCATCCTGTCTTCTGAATAGGCGTTGATTATCTTCTCTATCAGCGCATGCCGGACAACATCCCTGGAACTGAAGTGGCAGAAGGAAATGTCGGGAATGTCTTTCAGCACCCTGTTTGCATGGACAAGCCCTGACTGCTGGTTTCTCTCGAGGTCGGTCTGGGAGGGATCTCCTGTTATGACGCAGCAGGAATCAAATCCGAGCCTTGTCAGGAACATGAGCATCTGGTCCCTGCTTGTGTTCTGGGCTTCGTCCAGGATCACGAACGCATGATTCAAAGTCCTGCCGCGCATAAACGCAAGAGGAGCCACCTCTATAATGTTTTTCTCCATCAGCGCATTGACCTCTTCGAACTCGAGCATTTCATAAAGGGCGTCATAGAGAGGCCGCAGATAAGGCAGGATCTTCTCTTCGAGATTGCCCGGCAGAAAACCGAGATTTTCACCGGCCTCCTTTGCAGGCCTTGTCAGGATTATCCGGCTGTATTTCCCTGCAAGGAATTCAGAAACGGCCATCGCCATCGCAAGATATGTCTTCCCGGTGCCCGCCGGGCCGACGCCGAAGACAATGTCCTTTTCCCTGATGGCCTGCAGGTATTTCAGCTGGGCCAGGGTTCTCGGCACTATTTCAGGCTTCTTCCGCCCGACTTTTATCTTTGATGAAAAAAGGCTGTGTATCTCTTTTTCACGGTGGTGCCGGTATGCGGAGAGGAGTTGCTCAAAATCAAACTGCATGAGGGTCTTCCCCTCCTCGTTGTGCAGGCTGATGAGCTCCCTGATGAAAGAGGAGGTTCTGGAAAGGGCCGATGAATCCGCGGAAATTATCTTAACCCACAGATCCCTTGAAGCGATCCGTACATCAAGCTCCTTTTCGATAAGCTTGAAGTTCTTGGAGGTGTTTCCGATGAAAACGGAAGCCAGGGCTTCCGGCCCGTCAAAATAGAAAATTTCCTCTTCTGCCATTTTATGAAAGGCTGGCTTTTACTGAGCCGGAATATTTATGGTCATTCCGACTTTCAGCTTTCCGGCATCAGAAATCTTATCCTTGTTAGCATCGAGGATGACATTCCATTTGCTGGCTTTGCCGTACATTTTCTTGGCGATATTGGAAAGAGTGTCGCCCTTCTGAATCGTATAGGTCTGGGCTTCAACTTTATTCTTCTCCACAGCCGGAACCGCAGTCGGAGGAACCGCAGGGAGAGGCGCCGGAGCAGGCTCGACAGGAGTTATAACGGCAGGAATAATCACCTGATCCGGAAGAACTACCGGTTCGGCTGCAGTCGCGCTTGGAGGCGCGGTTCTTGGCGGTTTCCACTCAGAATAGGAGTAACCGATATATTCAGCCCACTGCGCCTCTGCCGGAGTCAACGGAGTCTGGGAAAGTTCAGTAGTGGTACATCCGGAAACGATTGCCATCAGAGCGCCCGCAGCACATAGTAAACTGATTCTTGTTTTCATAATAAATAACCTTTCTTCTGTAATAAGTGTCTATATAATATAAATCAACTTGTGAAAGACCGCAAGATTAAAACCGCATTGTGTCCCCCGAAACCGAGATTTATGTTCACGGCAGTCTTGATTTTCCTTTCCACCGCCTTGTTCGGCGTGTAGTTGAGATCGCAGTCCGGATCGGGGTTCTCATAGTTGATCGTGGGCGGGATAATGCCGTTTTTCAAAGCCAGGGCGCAGGCTATGGTTTCGATGCCGCCGGCGGCTCCCAGCGCGTGCCCGGTCATACCCTTGGTGCTGCTGACATTCAACTTCTGGGCGTGTTGCCCGAAAACCGACTTGATCGCAGCCGATTCAAACTTGTCGTTGAGAGGTGTGCTTGTCCCGTGGGCGTTTACGTAGTCAATGTCTTCGGGATTCAGTTTTGCATGGCCCAGAGCCGTCCTTATCGCCATTGCCGCACCAACTCCGCCCGGAGCCGGTGAAGTGATATGGTAGGCGTCGGCGGTGGCGCCGTAACCCACAACTTCGGCAATGATATTCGCCCCTCTTTTCCTTGCATGCTCAAGTTCTTCGAGCATGAGGACGCCGGAGCCTTCAGACATTACGAATCCGTCGCGCTGGGCGTCAAACGGGCGGCTCGCCCTGAGGGGATCATCGTTTCTCTCACTCATCGCCCTCATTGAGCAGAATCCGGCAAATCCTATCGGAGAGACCGTGGCCTCCGCCCCGCCTGTGACCATGACTTCCGCATCGCCGCGCTTGATAATCCAGAAGGACTCGCCTATTGCATGGCATGATGTCGCGCAGGCGCTCACAATCCCGAAATTCGGACCCTGCGCCCCATAACGCATTGAAATTGCACCGGAAGCCATATCGCTTATAAGCATGGGAATAAGGAACGGGGAGCTTTTTTCAGGCCCCCTGTTGTATAGGACATTGCATTGCTGCTCAAAAGTCTGCATCCCACCGATTCCGCTTCCCACGATGACTCCGACCCTTGTCGGATCAATGCCTTCAAGCTTCAGGGTCATTCCGGCATTTTTGACGGATTCATCGGCGGCGGCTATTGCATAATGACAGAACATGTCGAGACGTCTCGCCTCTTTTTCCGACATGTAGTCGGTTATATTGAAGTTTTTGACTTCTCCGGCTATTTTCGTACGGTAACGGGTTGTATCAAAACGTGTTACTGGAGCGATACCGCAACGGCCGTTAATAATGGAATCCCAGAATTCCTGTACGCTGTTACCGACAGAGGAAATTATCCCCATTCCGGTAATTACTACGCGCCTGTCGTTCATTTTAGCCTCATGAGCTTTTGAGTTTTGACAAAAAAAGGCCATTTCTCACTGGAGAAATGACCCTTTATAAGTGCTTATTGCATTATGCCTGCTGATTATGCCCTTCAATGTACCTGATGGCGTCGCCAACAGTCGTAAGTTTTTCAGCATCTTCATCTGGAATATCCGCGCCGAATTCCTCTTCGAGAGCCATTACCAGTTCAACCTGGTCAAGTGAATCTGCGCCTAAATCTTCTATGAATTTCGCTTCCGGTGTCACCTGGTCTGGAGAAACTCCGAGCTGCTGCACCACAATTTCCTTTACTTTGTCAGCTATTGAAGCCATTAAATCGCCTCCTGTTTTAGATTAATTTTCACAGTTTACTATATTAACAATCGAAATGTCCCATTAAAATGCATTTAAAAATTTTAAATTCAAACGCAAATTAATAAAACCCCGAAAAGTTTTTACATCAGCAGTCCGCCGTCAACATTAATTACCTGTCCGGTAATATAATCCGAATCCGGTGAACTGAGGAAGAACACGGCTTTCGCAACGTCTTCCGGCGTCCCCTGGCGTTTCATCGGTGTGACTAACATAAATGACTGGGTCGCCTGTTCCGGAAGATTCTTTGTCATGTCGGTCATGATATATCCCGGAGCAACCGCATTGGCGGTTATGTTTCTGGTCGCAACTTCCTTGGCGGTGGTCTTTGTAAGTCCGATGACACCGGCCTTGGATGCCGAATAATTCGCCTGACCCGCATTCCCCATCCTGCCGACAACTGAAGCCACATTCACTATTTTCCCGTACTGCGCCTTCATCATCGGGCGCAGGACAGCTTTTGTAAAATTGAATGTACCCTTAAGGTTCACATTGATGACGGCATCCCACTGCTCTTCGCTCATCCTCACTATAAGGGTGTCTTTTGTAATGCCCGCATTATTCACCAGGATGTCGACTTTCCCGAACTTCTCCATGGTGGCTTTCACCGCAGCCTCGGCATCCTCATATTTGGTCACGTTTGCGCCAAGGGCGATCGCATCCACGCCTTTCTGGCGGAATTCCTCCGCGGTCTGTTCAGCAACTTCCTTCATGATATCGACGATCGCCAGGGAGGCCCCCTCTTCTGCGAATCTCGCGCAGATGGCTTTGCCTATGCCCCTTGCCCCGCCTGTCACAAGCGCAACTTTTCCCTTGAGTCTCTGTGATTCCATATTTCACCCTTGCTTTGGTTGTTGGATGACTTCCATAAATCCGAATTTTAAGAAAAGGACTGGAAGAATAACATCATTTGTATATTTTTCCATCATAAAATGAGGTTTTTTAGCCAAAATAATATAAAAACATGTCTTGCAATCTTGACTGAAAGTTAAATCTTGTGTTTTCAACGCAAGATTTATTCCTGCGCGAAGCACATTCCTTATTTTCCTCATTTCTTTCCGGCTCTGCCGGGTTAGGTATTACCAGCGAATCTCTCCCCAGAGGCCCGGGGTGAGCATTATTTCGCTGGGGACGTCGCTGACTATTCCGGTTGCCTGGTTTGCCCAGTAGCTTCGTACCTGAGTGGCGGCCCCGCTGCTGTCCGCGCTGAGGATGCCGAAATCGGCTTTGTAACTTTGCCCGGCCTGCGGGGTGAATCCCAGCAGCGCCAACGGCACAACAGCCTCAACGGCATAGCCCTTCGTATTGCGGGCGATTCCGATATTGGACGGATCGAGCTGAACAATTTTGTCAACGTATTCGATGCGGGACGGGGACGCGAAGCCGGTCTTGTCTGTCGCAGGCGTACCGGGAACGCGGTGTTTATACAGCACGCCGACCGGCTTCCCCTTATATATTGTAATTAAGAGACGCTGGTCGCCGGGTACGGGCGCGGTACGTGCCGGATTCGCCTTTGAGTCGATGCCGATTTGCATATCAACAGAGTCTCCTGTCTTAAAAAGCATGTTCGGATCATCGCCCGCATTGCGCATCGCATTATTGTTATCCACCTGGAATGCCAGATAAAAGTTGGTCGCATCCTTGGCTACGGCAAAAGAACCGCGCTTGCCTATGGCGGTGAACTGTTCAGGTTTCCATTCCGCCAAATTGCCGTCCGGCTTCACCGGTGTCGGGGCATTTGCGACAGCAATGATTTTCGGCAATTCCTTTTGCGCGGCGGCTATGGCCTGCCGGGTATAGAAAACTTCCGCGGCCAAAATATCCTTGTCGCTGACTTTCAGCGTTGTCTGCTGGCGCTTCATCGTCTCAAGACCTGTCAATTCTGCGATGCTGTTGTGGTTGTGTCCTGCGACCAGGTAATATTTGCCGTCGCCGGTGCGGAAATAGCCGCCGCCGAAATGTTCTTCACCAAGCGTGACATTATCCAGCGACATGCCTCGTTCCGCCACCGGAAAATTCCAACTGATGACACCCGGTTCGCGGTAGTCATGCCATACTGTGGCGACAAGAATGCCGTCGTCGCTGAATAAATACCAAGCCCCCTTATTGCTGCTGATCATGAACGTTTCACCGATGCCGGGCACGTCCTCCTGCCCGACAAATCCCAAGCCTCCGATCATCTGCCCGGGTTTGGGCGACGGGGCGACCTGGGAGTCGTGGACTCCCACCCATTTCTGCGGATATGTCCATGCTGTTTTGCCGTCCGGCTCCAGTGCGGTGACGGGACGGCCGTTGATCAATACACGCCCCTTTCCATCAATGGCTGCGGCATAAATATTCTCCACCGGATAAGTGAGCGGCTTGACATCAAAAGGCTTATAAACCGGCGCCCCGCAGGCAGTATAGGAAAGCGGGGTCAAAATACGGCCTCCCATCTGCACCTGAAGTTTCTTATTCACATAACTCGGCCAGTAGGTGCTATTCAAACGCGTATTTAATTCGCTGATGCTGACTTCCGGGACTTGCGGCAGTCCGTCGCCGTTCTGGTCGCTCCAGGTGAAACTGTAGGCGTTCAACGGCTTACCTTCCATCAGCTTTGACAAGGCAGGATCATCCTTGAACGGTTTCCAGACTTCTGCATTGCCAATCGCAGTCAACGGAACCACGCGGTCCTTGCGAAACTCGCCCACAAGAAACAAATGACTCCCCATCGTTTCAGGATCATTGACCATATACTGTTTATTATTCAGGTAAACGGGGTGATTTACGGATCCTCCGCTCAGTGACGGCTGACTGCGGGAAAGGATGTTTTTCAGGCTCCATTTTCCGGTTTTCCAATCCAGAGAGAACTCCATACCTTCATAATAAAACCTGGACTTGTCCACGGTATCGATAAATCCGCCGCTTCCATAACGCGCCGGTCCGATAAATTCGTTGAGGAACTTCCCGTCAGTCGTCCACAATGATGTGCGTTTAGGCTGGTAGTCGGACTCCGCCACCCAGAGGTGACCACGGCTGTCAATGGAAATCCCGCGCGGATTTTCAATGCGTGTGCGATCGTATGCACCCAGAACCCTGCCGCCCGGAGTGCAGAGGGTGCGCAACGGTTTGCCGGTGGCGGAGAACACCTTGATCACGTTCGTTTTGCCGTCGGCGACATACAGATTGCCCGTAGCGTCAAATGCGATACCGCGAGGATCATCCAAGCCGTTGACAATCAGAGGGGTGACTTTTCCGTCTGCAATATTGACGCGAACCACCTGTTTACCGGATACGACTGTCAGATTTCCGTTTGCATCAAAATGGGGGAATTTTGGTGTCGGCACGGCGATCTGACGTTCCCATTTGCCTGTGGCTATATCCACCACGCTGATGCGCTGGCTCGGTACTTCCGCATCAACCGGGTCGCCGTCAAGGTGCTGCAGGACGAAGAGAGCGCCCAGACCGGCGCAGTTTGTCTTGCCGCCGGTAGCCGTCTGGATATCTGCGTTTTCATTTACAAATGGCTCGACCACCCTCAGGCGTAGCGCCTTGGAAGTCACATCCTTGCCGACGTCAAAATAATCATCGCCATAGGCAGCACGCCAGCGAACGGCAGGCTTCACCTCTCCGATTTTCGTCCATGCCGAATCTGGCGCTTTCGCAGGATCTCCTGAAAGGGGGCCGGTATAGATGTCGATCTCAGCCCGTTTGGCAAAAAAATTCAGGAATGCCAGTCCCCGAAATGTTTTCGCCTCAGTCCATACTGCTGTCAGGGTAGCCGGCTCGGTAGATGTAATTGGCTTATCCTGAACAGTTTTCCACGCGCCAACGGCCGTAGGCTGTCCCGATGATGCGGTAAATGCGGCACCCGGAAGGACGTTTGAGAAACGGCGGCCGGTGATCATCGCCCCGACAACACCGCCGTCGGTCAATGCAAGTTTGCCTTCCGCATTTTTCCCGGAAAAGGAGAAACGCAATGCGCGGGTGCTCAGGTTGGCAGGGGCAGTGTAGACGTACATGCCCGTCTGGGGCGGTGCGAAAGAATTTTTCGCCGTATCGCTGCGAACAGATGCCGCGCTTATCGGGATCCACTGTTCGTCTTTGGACGTATCGCCCGGAAATGCGACATCAGGTTTTAACGCGCTGATGCTTACATCATTTATTGTCATTATAGTTCCGACAGGCTGCGCTACGTTAAATGCCAGCAGCAGATATTTCGATGAGGTCGGCGATTTTTCCGTTGACCAGGCCGTATGCGGCGGCACCGGACCTTTGGTGCGCAAAAGAGCTAGCAGAGTCTCGACAGCAGTTGTGTTAAGGGTGCTGTTTTTCGTGTCAACATTTGATGTTGCAATTGCGGAACGCAACCATGGATTCGGTTCGCGGTTGAACGCCACGTACAGCTTTCCGTCGCGGGCGGCGATGCCGGACAAGCCACCAGTCGGGGTGTTGCCGGTGTCAAACACCAGTTGCGACACCCTCCTCCATTTGAAAGTGACAGGATCGATCTCGTGTATCATCAGCCGTTCGCCAATCCAGCCGCCCTCGCCCGACGAATATACTTTTTTGCCGTCGTTTGTCAGATATCCGGCACCAGCGGTCTCCAGCCATTTCGTACCCCAAAGCTTGTTGCCGTCCAAGTCGCACGCCAGTATGGTGTGCCCTGATTCGGCAATGTTCGCGCCGACGAATGTCTTGTCTCCGATACTGGTTACATCGTTGGGCGGCACGTGGTCGGACAACCAACTGCCCGCACCCACCTGATCACCCCAGTTCGCCGATTTCCACCATGGCGGATTGCCCGAACAGTTCACTGTCGCCTGGTAAGTTATGTGCAGGGGCTTATGGGTTATGGATTTAACGGTGTAGGTGCCCGGCGTCAACAGCCTGCCGGCGTCATCGCGCCCGTCCCATGCTGCGGTTGATTCTCCGGCCTTCCGCTCCTCATCGGCAAGCAGGTTGCGCACCCTCTTTCCCGCGGCATCATCGATCGCAATGGCGATCTTGCCGTCATACGGCATGGTAAACGGTATTTTTATCGGAGGCAGTTCCGCGGCCTCTTTCGGTCGCGGCGGCACCGGCAGCGTAGCCAGGTCGTTAAATGTCATCACGCCTCCAAGACTGACTTTTCGCAGGGTTCCGCGGCTGGCTCCGGCAATGTCCGCGTTTTCTTTTGTCAACGGCTGGGGTATGCGTACGCGAATCGCCCGGGTTGTCACCGGCGCAGTGAACGGAAGGAATGCGTCAGTATATGCCGGCCTCCACAAGATAGGCCAAGTCAAAGCACCTATTTTCTGCCAGGAAGTTTCAGGTGCTACGGCCGGATTTCCCTGCTCGTCGGCGTTTAATGCGTCCACCTCCAGCACTTTTGCAAATGCGTTGATGAACCCGACGCCGCTGAATTTTTTCGCAGTAGGCCAGGTCAGCACCACCCATTCGGGATGCTCCGGCGAAATGTCCTGTTTCGGTTCGCCCTTCCAAGTCCCTCCCGTGACGAGATTCTGCACGCGCGTTGCTTCAATTACGTTGGCGGCTCCGGCAGTCTGCGATGACGCGTATGCGGTCGCCTCAGGTGTGAGATTGTGCAGACGCGCCTTAATGATCAATGCGCCGCCAAAACCGGAACGGCTCTTTCCACCAGCCAGCAATGGATCGGTGAAACTGAAGCGGATTGCACGGGTCGTAACATCCGGGGGAAAGGGGATTACACGCTCGCCCGCCTGTCCCTCTGGCACCGGCACCTTCACCCATTGATCATCTTTTGTGACATCTCCAGGATACTCGCCATCCTTTTTCAGGTAACTAATTTCACCCTCACTGCCGATAATCGTGCCAATGGGAAGCGCCTCCTTGAACGCAATGCGCAGATACCTCTGCTTCTGATCGGTCTCATCTGTCAGCCAGCTGGCATGCGGTGCCATCACCCCGCGGATATGCAGTGCCCCCGCCAAACCTTCATTGCGCGAAGGCGCATTCGCAAAAGCTCCTTTTACACCCGTATGCGCCGGAAACTCGGTTGTGCCGGCATAGTCGATGTTGGCTTCGGTAGCGACTGATTGAAATATCGATTGCGCATTTGCCGAAGATGCAACCAATAGAAAAACAGACATTGTGAGCCAGACGGAAGAAAGACGAATTTTCATAGATCATCCTTTATATTTATGGATATGAATAATATGCGTTGATTACAAAAATACAGAAATTGTTGTTTCGTGAATAAATCTTGTTGGTGTTCACAACTTTAGTGTGTCTTGGCATTCAATTGGACACGCTAAAGCCGTGAACTCCAACTTAATCAATCAGCTCAGAAGAGGTATCTTTTGCAATTACCTCATAAAGATTAAAATAGCATATATTTCCGGATACGCCGGAAATGTGCCTAATCCGGAACTGATTTCAAAACACATAAAAACGGTTGTTACGGCAATACGCCCGTTGGAGTTCACAACTTTAGTGTGTCTTGATATTCAATAAATTAGGCGGCCACCCCAGTCATCCGACGGGGCAAGAAGCGCCGCAACTTTTGAACAATCGAATATCGAACATTCGAATGACGAATATCGAAGTGTTGAAAAAATAGAGAAAGGTCAGGAGTTAATAAATGCGTGAATTCTAAATTCTTGTTGGAGTTCACAGCTTTAGCGTGTCTTGGTATTTATATTGGGATACAACTTTGAAATTCCTTGATGTGGACTTAACCGGCTGCGCCGGGAATTCTAATCTTTTATTGACGGGAAATATCAGGATTTCCTCTCTATCCCGGAGGGATAAGGTAATATAGCCTGTGGTTTCAACCACAGGTAGACCATACACACCACATCCGTCTTGAAGAGACGGAGTTGTTTTTAAGGAGCAAACCCCAAAATGTGGATATACTCCGTCCCTTCAGGACGCAATCATCATAATTACAGTCCCTATGGTTGAAACCATAGGCTATATTACTGCACGCTTTCAGCGTAAAATTTAACATAAACACTAAAATACAATTTCCTATACGATCAAGTTACGCACGCTAAAGCCGTGAACTCCAACCTAAACAATCAGTTCAAAAAAGGCAATTTTGAAATTGCCTTTCCGGATATTAAATTTTGCTGCGAGATCAAAAACTTTTATGTTCCGTCTGATTGCACCTGCAATCAGATGAAATCGCAAAAAGGTTTGGAATGGGTTGAGGTGCGGGGAAGGGAAGAACCTTTCCTAAAAAGGTTCTTCCCTTCCCCGCAGCAAATAAAAAAAGCCCGGCGCCCCTTTCGGAGCGGCCGGGCTCAAGATCGTATTGTTCTCAGACGAGTTTACTTCACATGCACGAGCACGCGCAACCTCATGCTCTTGATGTTCTGGGCGTTCTTGCTGAAAGTCCAGTCGGGGTTGCCGCTGGGGGCATTGCCGATACCGATGTCGGCTTCACGACCTGCGACCCAGTGACTGATGGAGAACAGTGTCTGTTTGGCGTCATTGTTATGAACCTGCATTGAGCCGTAGTCGCCGGGCTGCGGCACATCGCCGAAGTCATAGGTGGCTTCATCTGCGTTTGGAACCTTGGCCGCATTGCCTGTGGCATAATTTGTGGGCCAGAATTCGATGTTGCCGCTTTTCAGCGCCGTGCCTGCGACAATACTCTTAACGTTGGACACAACGTTCATGTTCGCGACAGGCTGCTGGAAGGTGTTGCCGCTGGCAACGGTGGGCACGCCGATCTTGGTCACGTCAGGAGTGAAGGCGTCCATGGACACGTAAACGTATTGGGCTTCTCCCTCGTTCGGCTGCAGTTCGACGAAGTAGGCAACGCGGTCGAATGCCTTGCCTGTAAATTTGGCGGTGTTGTCGGCATCGTACACGATGTCGCGTGCGGCCTTCATCAAATCAAGATCATAGACAAGCTGATAGTCCTTGGCCTCGGGAATGTTGGCGAGGGCGTCAGCCTTTGGGGCATCGGCGGCAAAAGACGACACTCCAACGGCCATCAGGGCGATGACGGCGATCCTCTTGATCATTTTCAAAGCTTCCATACTCATAGACTCTCCTTTTCTGTTAGGGATTTTGATTAAAACCGTGCATAGGATAGCCAAAGCTCCGAGAAAAAACAAGTGAAATCTACAGAAGAAATTGAAAATTGCACCACAATATCAATGCGTCAGTCTTTATTATCGTATGCTGCTGGAGTAACTCGGGTCTATCTGACCCGAGAGACGCGGGTCAGATAGACCCGCGCTACCTAAAGAAATATCATAACTAAGCGTACTTCGGATCATACCGCGCTTCTTATCCGGCCAAGAACAACTCTGCAGTCTGGATTTGATGTAGCCGCGGCACTCTGTTTCCGCGTTTTTTCGAAAGTAGTGAGGGTCCCGGCACCGGCATGGTTATAATTCCAAATTCATTTTTCTCTCACAAAGGCGCTGAGCCACAAAGGCTTTTATCACCACGAAGGGTTAGAAGTACATGAAGTCACCAAGTTAAGATAAATGCATGTGCATATTCATGAGGATTTCAGATAATACTATCAGATAATACTATATGATTCCCTTGGTGTCTTTGCCTGTCCCGGCGTAGCTCCTTGGCGAAGACGGATGCCTTGGTGGTTGATAATCGGGAATGTATGCGCATTTCTTTTTAGCCTTCATTGTTTTAGTCCTCTCAAAAATCCCTGGACTGCGGCGAATGCTTGGGCCGCACGAGTTTTATCTCCCAGAAACGAGGCGTAGCGATCTGGGCCGTTATGAGAGGTCGTTTCAAAATGCCGTCGTATATGGGAGAGTTTACTAAATAGCAAATATTCCCACATAATAAACTATTCTTTTCCTTACCCTGCGCCTTGCTACCGTTGCGCGAGATATTCTTGTCTGCGCTTTTCATTCTGGTTATTTCTATATGGGCAACATTGCAAATCTGTAATGTCTCCCATCCGGTAATATTTGAACTCGCTTTGGGGAATTACAAATTACTTTTTCCGAATTGATCTTTTAATTTGGAGTTCAAGCCCTGGTCGCCTACGGCGCTGCCAAAGGCTTGCACGCCTCAGGAGTGCAGATAAACTTTAGCTTGCTTATTATTACAAATATTAAAAGGCTGGGAACAAACTAACGTTTGGACTCCAATAAATTTATCTATCCGAAGTTTTTCCGCATCCACATTTTTATTAGAGATTAGCACTGTCCAAAACTGGTCACCCTCTTGTTCCCACCAACTCTAATAATTGCACTTGAAATCATCTTATCAACTTGCCTATAAAATACTTAACTCTTCCCTGGTTGCGTTCTGCAAATTGAAATAATAATGCAAAAGGAATATATTGAGTTAGAAAACAAAAATATTTTGAAACGTTGGAATCAAGTAATGGCAAATCAGAATTAACTTTATAACGCTATACAGTTTTTCAATAACAATATTGCCGGAAAGGATTTATGAAAGCATTTTTAACACCTTATAAAATTGAAATGATATATACGGGAGAAGGAGAACCGGCTATAAATTTATCACAACTGTTGGACGAGGTTTTCAAATCGTTCAAAACATACCATATCGACTCATCGAAAAAAAACTGTATAGCTCTAGAAAAAAGTGAAATTAAAGGTGGTATATTTAAAGGAACAATTCGTGCTGGAGATTATGGGCAGACCGCCGATTTATTAAATACCACGACAAAGACTAAAAGTTATTCCAGGAAAAGTAATGAGGCAGAACTTTGGCCATATTATTTTAAGATTAAAATTATGGATAGTAAATCCGGTATAGCTCTTTTTCAAAAATTAGGTATAAGTGGTTTTAAATCAATTTTCTCCATTTATGCAAACGATTATATTAGAAAAAAACACGATAATTATTTAATTACTATTAATCCGTTGGTTGATGCAAAGGCTATTCAAGAAATATTAAACAGCGGGAAGTGTACAGAAATTAGATTTTATGGAAAGAGAATTCCCAAAGAACTGGCAGACTCTTTGTCATCTGACAATCACGCTCTTACAATTAACTCCGGGCGGGTAGTTCTTTCTGTTAAATTAAAGGAATCCTTGAATTTTAATTTTATAAAAGAAAAATTATTTAGCTTAGCAAAAAGTTATAAAAAGAGAACTCAATATATTGAAATAATGGACGCTAAATTTAATTCTAAAGATATAACCGCAATTATGAATTATTCAGGAAGAAAAAAAGAAATATCTCTAGAGAAAGTTTTTGATTCGCTAATTGATTATGAAGTTGATGCCAATATATTAGGTCCTGACGGTCATCCGATATATTCTAAAATTGATGATTTCGCTACTGGTAAAATTAAAGAAATTGAAGGTACCGCTAAATCCCAATGAATAAAATGAATATTATAAAGATTCTTAAAGATCACATTCGTACTTTTCACGATTATAAAAGTGCTAGTGTAAATATTTTCGAGATCTTTATTTTTATAGTTATACCGATAGTAATATCATTTGTTCTTGTGTTTAATTTTAATAAAAAACTTTCTCCCGCTCATATAAGCAATGCGATAACCGCCCTTTCAATATTCGCAGCCCTCCTATTTAGCCTGCCGATTTTATTATATGATGTTCTTGAAAGAACGTTAATGATAGACGCGGAGAATGAAACTCAAGAACAGCAGTTAGCTGACAGAAGAGATTTGATTCAGGAAATAAATTCAAATGTTTCCTTCGCTATCCTATCCTCCTTCGCTTCTGTAATATTCTTGTTTTTAATTCAAATATCTTCTCTTCCGGAAATTATAATTCAAATCTTAAATTTTATTACCATCTCGCTAGGAATTGTTTTTAGCTTAACTGTTCTATTCCTTTTAAAAAGAGTGCATTGCCTTTTATCTTTTGACTTGTCAAAATTAATTAAGAAAAAGGACAAAGACTGAATCTGGGTATATCCAGCCATTAGAATTCCATTTCCCACGATTAAGACAAACTAAAGTTTGAACTCCAAAAAATTCCAACTCCACACAGGGCGTTTCAGTGGTTTTTCACTTTGCACGAACCCCGCTCAAATCCAATTCACCCTTGAAGGCGCGCTGGCTTAGCGAACCGTAGAGCTTTTCCAGTTCGGTGAGGCTTTGGGCGTATCGGAATTTGAGGGATTCGACTTTTTCTACTATGGCGGCGAATTGGGTTTGGAGAGGGAGAGGAGGAAGTAAAACCAAAGTTTCTTTAACATTTTTTGAGCTAATTGTGTTTAATCCTGAAGTTGTCTTGCCAGCCCTAAACATCTGCTGTCTCCCGCTTGCCGAATTGATATAGTAACTTATAAAAACAGGCAAGGCGTAATCAGCATTGACTCTGACTCTTATAAGATGGTTCTGGTGCAGACAATTCTGAATTGATCCATCCCAAACAGCTGAACGGCCAATTTCCGTTGGATTTCCATGTCCTTCTACGACTAGAATATCACCTTTTTCCAAACAAACCCTTGCTGCTTCTGCCTCTGTAACTTTTATTGTTTTTATTTCTCTAAGATCAAGTAAATCCCTATAAACATTAGCGACACGCAAATAAGGTAATTCTATTGGATTACTTGCACGTTTGGTTGTGACTTGCAAACCGCCTTGGATATGAGATACATTTCCTAATTCGTTCTTCTTCCATCCTTTCTCATTCTTCACCGGATCCCCGAACATCTCCAGGAAAGTGCTCTTCAAGAATTCATCCAATGCCTTGATGCTCTCTTTGCGTTTGGCAGTTAGCTTTTCCGCCCGGGTGAGAACGGCGGCAATCCGGATTTGGTCGTCTAGGGGAGGAAGGGGGATTTTTAATTCTGCAAGCGATTTGGAATTAAGTGTAATTCCCATAACTGCCTGGTTTCCGCCCACAAATTTTATTGTTTTTAGGGCGTAATACAAAAATTTAGGGTGAAGGATAGTAGGATCTTTAACATTTAGAGCTGCAATTGCTTCATTTGTATAAAGATCGGTTCCGGCGAAAGCAAGTTTTCCAACGCTTAGTTTAAAGCTTAAGAGAAGTGTTCCTTTTGGGATTTTTCTACAGCGAATGGCTTTGATTGCTTCTTCAGTTATTTCTTCTTTTGTTGAAGAGATAACTTCTTCCTTCATATCGGAAATAGAAACCCATTTATAACCTTTCCCCCAGTATTCACTTACACTCCGTGATGGTGTTCTTCCAATGAGGATATCGCATAATTCTGACAATGCTTTCTTCTTCACTTCAATCTCCCCTCAATCCCGTTTAACTCTATCTTGGCGGATTGCGTCCGCGGGGTGGACGCAATCTGGGAGTTGCAGTTTTTATTTTCCACTGTTTTTACCCTCGGACTTCAGCGTCCAGTAGCCGCCGGTCTTTTTACTGCCACGTCGCTCAATCAGGTTCATTTTGGTTAATTTCTTGATTTGTTTATCCAAAGTATCTATTGAGCGGTTTAATTTTTTTGCCAGTTCTTTTACCTGAATTCCAGGATTTTCTCTAATTACCGACAGAAGGAATTTTAATCCCTCATTTAATCCGCCATTTAATCCCCCGATATTATCATTTAATCTGCCGCTTATTTCACTTTTAGACCCATTTAATTCCCCGTTTAATCTGCCGCTTTTCTTGTTTAATCCGCCATTTAATCCGCCATCATCTTGTAATGGCATTTTAATTTCAGGCGCATAGTTGGTTTTTATGAACTGCATCTGGAAAG
>JBAZRS010000020.1:15963-18890 GCA_041662825.1 Victivallales bacterium
CGTTTATTTTCAGGGAGATGTTAGGATAATCGGCCAAGTCTGCATAGATTTTTTGGAAACCGGAACCCCACTGCTCTATAAGTTTGCAGTCCTTAAATATCGGCGCAAGTACACGGTTGCGGATCTCAGAAGAAGTATTTTCCAGATATTCCGGACTTACCGAAGGCATCAGCGTGCCTGGACTTGTAATTTCAAGCATATCATCAAAAACAGCAATTTTAATGTCACTTCCCAGTATCGAGTAATCGCGGTGAATAACAGCATTTATGACAGCTTCACGAATGGCCTTAAGCGGATACTCCCACCTGTCTTTCCTGTAAATGAGATCAATGGTTGAACCTTGGGAAATGTTCCGCATGATAAATTTCATGGCTTCTTCCGGTTGTGCAAAAACGGGGCCGTCTATTGTCTGCTGGTCTATCATTACAGATGTTGTGCGTCCTTTAAAGCGGGCGCATTCAATTTTCGCATATGGGAATACCTGCTTTTTCACCTGATTTGAAGCAAGCAGCAAAGCGGCGTTTGTAACATGCTCTTCATCCCGTTCCATTTTAATAAGATCCAGTGTTTTCAACTGTTCTTTATTAATCTTCCTGCCGCACTTCTCATGGTAAAACATTTTGAATTCATCCAAGTCGCAATCATGCGGTGAAACATCATATACCGGCAGAGAATCAAAAGATATGTTCCTGCTCCTTCTTTCAAGCTCATTCAATAGCGCTTCATCTGCAACCCTGTTAGTGGAACTGACCCGGATGTAAGTGCCTTTATTTTTTCCTTTACTCTTTAAAAAATAGGGGCCGTTTTTACTGGGATATACTTTTACGCAAAGGATATTTCTGTCCATATACGGATAAATAGTGATGTCAGGAATGATAAGCGGGTGGCAATTGTCAAAAATAATCTGAGAAATTTTTTCTTCCAATTTAAAAATATCTGAATCAGCAACACCGTTAACGCTCTTGGTTTTATCGTCAATACCAATGAAAAGCTCTCCTCCAACGCCATTGGCAAAAGCTATCACTGTCTGTGTAATCTGGTTTCCTTCAGGCATTGCAGCTTTAAACTCTATCCGCCTGCCTTCGCCTCTGCGGAGGATTTTATCAATGAATGATTCCATTTTTACCTATCCTTTCCTAACATTCCTTCCAGTTCACTCAGCTCTGAACTGATTTCACTCTCCATGGTCTTTAGCTTGGCAAGAATCTTGGCGGGTTTTTCATAGACCACTTCTTCAAAAACATCCTCTTTGTACTTGCTCATGCTCAAATCATAGTTTTCCGCGACAATCTGATCTTTGGGGACAAAGAAGAATTTCTCTTTGCGGTCACTTTTCTTGAGCTGATCCCGCTTTTTGTATTGCGTTACGATATCCTGGAGATCACCGTAGCCTTCCTGTTTTGTCCGCTTGTCGTCAAGACTGTAGCCGTCGCTCTGCATGTCGTAGAACCAGACATTCTCGGTTTCGCCGCCCTTGGTAAAGATCAGGATGGCGGTGCTTACTCCGGCGTAGGGTTTAAACACTCCGCTGGGCATGGCGATAACGGCTTTAAGCTCGCATTTATCAACCAATATTTTCCGGGCTTCTACAAAGGCTTTGCCGCTGCCGAACAAAACACCCTGCGGCACAATCACGCCCGCAGTTCCACCCATTTTGAGCAGATTGAAAATATTTTCGACAAAGAGCAACTCAGTTTTGGTGGTTCCCAGTTTGAGAGATTCGTTAATGTCGCCTTTGTCAATACTGCCGGTGAACGGCGGATTTGCCATGATGATCTGATATTTGTTGGATTCAGTAAAACCTTTGCTCAGGGTGTCTTTGTAATCAATGTGCGGAGTGTCAACTCCGTGCATCATCAGGTTCATCAGACCCAGGCGGACCATGGTCACATCTATATCGTACCCGTAGAGGCTGTCATTCAGAATATCGCTCACCTTTTCCGTAAGCAGACTGCTCACAGAATTGCGGATGAAACCGTCTTCGTCGGGCTTGAGCTTCTTTTTGTTCTTATCAAGCTGTGTCACCATATACTGATAAGCGCCGAGCAGGAATCCGCCGGTTCCGCAGGCGGGATCGGCGATCTGGTTGCCGAGTTTCGGATCCACCAGTTCGGCGATGAGCTTGATGATATGGCGCGGTGTCCTGAACTGACCGTTCTTGCCGGCCTGGGCAATTTCGGAGAGGAGCATTTCATATACGTCCCCCTGAATATCCTGAAACGCCTGTCCGCCAGAGTGGGCATCCTTTTCAATCTCCGCAAATATCTCTTCGATGGTGGACATCGCCTCCACCAGCAGTGCGGGCTTGGGGATTATGAAGACGGCATTCTTCATGTGATGGGTAAACGGGGACTCATCGCCGTTGAGGGCTTTCAGGAACGGAAATACTTTCATCTGCACATGGGTGAGCATCTCTTCAGCCGACATCCGTTTGAAATGGCTCCAGCGGAGGGTCTGCTTGTCCACTTTCTGTTCGGTGCCGGGAATCATGAATTTCCCGTCAAACTTGGAGCTGTATTTCACCCCTGTAAATTCAGCGTCGGATATGCGTTTCAGGTCAAGATCGTCCAGGCGTTTCATGAAGAGCAGATATGTGATCTGTTCAATGGCGGTGATGGGATTGGCGATGCCGCCGCTCCAGAACTTATCCCAGAGCTGATCTATTTTACTTTTTATTGCCGAATTGTTTTGCAACATAATTAATCCTTTTTCCTTGGGTAGTACCTTGTTTTTCTTGAGGCAATTTAAAAATTGCCTCTTTTGAGCTGATTTATTAAGTTGGTGTTCACGGCTTTAGCGTGTCTAAATCGTTGAATACTAAGACACACTAAAGTTGTGAACACCAACAAGAGATATTCCCGCGACAACAGTTTTCTTGCATTTTGAAATCAGTTCCTCTTAGGTAGAGCTTGCTCGAAAGGCTTCCG
>JBAZRS010000021.1:0-2745 GCA_041662825.1 Victivallales bacterium
TTGTGAACTGGGATTTCGCCGAAGGCAATCTGAAATAAAAAATTTATCCTGAAAGGAGAAATTTAAAGGTGAAGAGATTTTGTTGGTTTGTGGTAGTCTTTCTTGTTTCATTTTCTGCGTTTTCACAGAAAATGATGCCGAAAAACGTTATCTTCATGATCGGCGACGGGATGGGTTTTGAACAAGTGAAGGCGGCGGGGATCTACCTTAACGGACAGGAGGGAACTCTTTCCTTTGAATCAATGCCTGTAAAAGGGGAGGTGACGACAAAATCCGCAGACAGCGACGTCGCGGATTCCGCCGCCGCCGCCACAGCCATGGCGACTGGGATCAAAGTCAATAACCAGGTTGTCAGCATTGCATTGCCGGGCGACGGAAAGGATTTGAAGACTTTTGCGGAGTTCTTCAGGGAATATGGAAAACGTACCGGAATTCTTACGAATAGTTACCTGAATGACGCGACTCCGGCATGTTTCAGCGGACATGCCAGAAAGCGCGGAGATTTTGAGGATCTGAGCCGGGATATGGTGAAAAACGTGCATCCCAATCTGCTCTTCGGAGGAGGCTGCAAGGGGATGTCGGTCGACTTTCTCAAAGAGGCCGGATATGCTGTCGCGACCGACCTTAAATCCATGGAGGAGCTGTCTCCGGATTTAAAATACTGGGCCGGCCTTTTCGGAGCCTCCATGCTCCCATACGAGAAAGGCGGGGATTACAGCAAGTTGCCGCATCTTTCACAGATGGTGAAGAAGGCTTTGCCCCTGCTTGACAATGAGAAGGGGTTTTTCATAATGATAGAAGGGGGGCTGATAGACAAGGCGGGACACGGCAATGAACTTGAGAAGAACATCGGAGAGACAATTGAATTCGCCAATGCCGTCAAAACCGTCCTTGACTGGACGAAAGACCGCGATGACACGCTTGTCATCGTAACTGCGGATCACGAGACCGGAGGATTTACCGTCATCAAAAACAACGGCAAGGGCAATTATCCCGAAGTCACATGGAAGAGTAAAGGGCATTCCGGAGTCAATGTTCCCTTTTATGCCTGGGGTAAAAATTCGGATGCGTTCGGCAAGGTTATCGACAATACTGATTTTTTCAAGATAATCACTTCATGGAAATAAAGGGAACCTCTAAAAATTCGCATTTGGCGCGTTGCGGAAGATTTTTGAAAGCTCAAAGAGAATTTCTGAACGGAGGCGTATCAAAGAGAT
The DNA here is from genome assembly GCA_041662825.1 of Victivallales bacterium. Taxonomy (GTDB): domain Bacteria; phylum Verrucomicrobiota; class Lentisphaeria; order Victivallales; family GWF2-50-93; genus GWF2-50-93. Next base: position 1,218 of record JBAZRS010000021.1, read on the forward strand.
ACGCCGACAGAAGAATATTCTTCTTTGAGCCAAAAAGATCCGCAACCCAAAGGGAGACAAATTCTTATGGATTTCAGCGTTGTCGTAAAACTGCTTACATACCGCTTCGGGTATGCTCGCAATTTTCCTCCTAGCTGCTTATCCATAATCTCCTGTCTCGCGCCATATGCCAATTTTTAGGGGTTCCCTAAAGGTTCCCTGAATCTGTTTCATTCATTTATTGCGCCGCCAATTTGTAAAGAAAAACGTTGAGGCTTAGAGTTATCAAATGAAAATCTTAAATATCTATGTTACAAAAGAATTCATCCTTACCGGAATCATGGCCGTGATAATCATGACTTTCGGAATGATGGGAATGCACCTCATAAAGATCTTCCAGGCCCTTTCAAAGGGCATCCCCGCATCGGACGCATTTACATTCCTCTTCTATATCATACCCACCGTCCTCTCCCTTACGATACCCTTCAGCGTCCTCGTGGCCACGATGCTCGTTTTCGGAAGAATGTCTGCAAACAATGAAATAACGGCCATGCGCGCATGCGGCATATCGATCCTGCAGATAATATCCCCGATAATCGTGCTGACATTCGGTCTCACCTGCCTCTGCGTCTATCTCCAGATGGATGCAGGGCCATTTTATTCCGGGAAGGCGAAGGACTTCCTCAAGGAGGCCGGTATCAAACAGCCGATGGCGCTTCTCGAGGCGGGCAGGACTGTCCAATATGAGAATTACAATATTTACATCGACGACAAAAACGACATGAATGAAATCACCGACATCCAGGTCTTTATCCTGTCGAGGGATCTCAAGCGGATGGAGCAGGACATAACGGCGATAAGCGGGAAAATCGAGGTGGATGAGACGGCGAAGGTAATGAAGATAATCCTTTTCAATGCGTTGATAAAGGCCTATGAAAGCGCCGACAAGCCTCCGCGCACCACTGCCAGCAAACAGATGGAGTTCTCTATTGACTACGGCAACAAGTTCAATGAAATCAAGGTGAATGAAAAGGCCCGGTATCTGACGGCGAACGAACTTTTCAGCAGGACGATCCTCTATAAAAGGCGGGGGATGGACGTCACCCCGCTGGAAGTGGAGCTCAACCAGCGGATAGCCCTGGCGATATCGCCTATCGCCTTCCTGCTCCTTGGAATGCCCCTCGCGATAAGGACTTCAAGACGTGAGACCTCCATCGGCCTCTTTCTCAGTGTAATCCTTGCAGGCGCCTATTTCATTTCCATAATGATACTGCAGGCGCTTTCCTCCCGTCCCCAGCTCCACCCACAGCTCCTGATATGGATACCCAATGTGATTTACCAGGTGGGCGGCGCATTGTTCCTCTTTTTCATCGCAAGGCGATAAGGGGGTTTTATTCCGTGGATTTTCGGATAACCGGATTGATGCATATTTGAAATCGGATTAAAGTATAAAAAATCGGAGGCTGCATATGAAAATTTTAATTGTATCTGTTTTGATCGCAATGTTTTCCTTGACTCTTTTTTCCCGGGACATCACAACGCTCTCGGG
>JBAZRS010000021.1:2755-10256 GCA_041662825.1 Victivallales bacterium
TCGACTCCAATGCCGCAGAACTTGTGATATCGTATAAAAACGCTTCAAACTGGACGATAATGAAGTCCATCCCCTTCACCGACCTTCCCGACGACATCAGGAAGGAGTTCAAATATGATCCTGCAATGGGTGCCGCCTACGAAAAAGGCCGTCAGGCATGGGAGAGGAAAAATGCCGAGGAGAAGGCCGAGGCGGATAAACAGAAGAAAATCGACGACCAGTTTTTTGAGCAGAATGTCAAAAAAATGCTCCAGGATGAACAGAAAGAGGCGTCAGAGAGAGAAAAGGCGGCCCTCGAAAAGAAAAACAATCCTGGAGCGGCGAAGGAGGACGACCTCGCAAAGTATGCGAATCAGCTTGCCGGAAGCACTCTCACCGACATGCAGAAAAGCCAGCTCCTGAAGGAACTCAGGTTCAAGGAACTGCAGTCTTCCGGCGCGGTGAAGGAGGTAAGAAGGATGGATGACTCCGACATGACGCTGGTTCCCGGCGAGGCGGATGTTGTCATCACCCATACCCAGTCGAACGCTTGGACGGTCCGCATTTACAATCCCAATTACCCGAAATCTATCGCCGTTTTCATTGTCGTATACAACTTTGACATCGCCAAGAATCTCTCAAAGGGAGACCAGATCAAGTTCAAAGGAACCTTCTCCGGTTTCAGCAACAACAGGATCTACCTGAACCCTTCGACCATGCTGAAATGAAGAAATGAAATGTTGATAAAGAAAACGGCACTCCGGAAAGAGTGCCGTTTTCTTTTGTAAACCGTCCTGATGCCTAACTCCATGGTTTGGCATCGAGCGAAGCGAGATTACCAGCACTGGCAGGGTTAAAATTCTAAATCCTTTATTCTCTCATAGAAGCATGAAATCATAAAGACTATTCTCACCACGAAGGGCACGAAGTACACGAAGGATTATAATTGTTTTTCTTAAATATCAGTCTTCTTACTTCGAGACCTTCGTGCTCTTCGTGGTATAACTCTCTTATTGTTCTTTGAATCTTGATCAATTATTTCTGATTTTTAACGCTATATGGGCGTCCAATCGCAAAACTCGGGTATCGTGCCCAATGCAATCTATCGCCCATCAATTGATGGTAATGTGAGCCAATTTCAAAAGTAGTCAGTCCGCCACGGAGGACAGAAGTCAGGATTCAGAATTAAACCGAATTTGAGTTCAAATTCAATTCTGTCTCCTGTATTCCTAGTTTTGAAATTACCTCAATGTATATTGTGCCGGAAAATCAACAAAAACGGGTATAAATTATTTGTGTGCAAATAATTTATCAGTAGATGAAGTTGAAAACGACGCCGGCTTTGACAAGCTCCTTGATCTCCTTCAGCATTTCCTCCGGCACGGGAACATTGGTCTTCATGACTGCGAGCGCCCTGTCGCCGCTGAGGTTCTGCGGAGCCCTCAGATCCACGATGTTGATTTTGCTTTTGCCCAGGTGGCTTGCGATCTTCCCGATCACCCCGGGTTCGTCTTTGTACTCGATGAAGAGGTTGTTGCCGTTCGGCTCAAGGTAGAGCTTGTCGAAATCGTTCACCCTTGAGATCATGAGGTTGTTCTCCGCGATTGTGCCGCGGACGCTCACCTTCTTGATTGTCGTAGTCCCCTCGAAAAGGTCTATGGTCATGGCCTCGCCGTATTTTTTCGAGTCGTCCGGTTCCCTGTTGAGAAACACTATGCCCCTGTCCTTGAGGAAGGCCTCGGCGTCCGAAGCGTCCAGGTAGAGGTCGAATTCGGGGGCGATTCCGGCAACGATGGGACCCTGCATCCATTTTGCGTACTTTGTGAGGTTTCCGTAGAAGCTCGTCTCAACCTGGTGGGGTGCCGAGCCTGTGCCGAGATAGCAGCGGGCGAGGCGCGTAAGGGCGAACGCGAGTTCCTGGTATTTCTCGTTGAGTCCGTCCGGAACACCCTTGTTGACCACGAAAGTCGTGATGCCCTTTTCAAAATAGGAGATTGTCTGTTCGGCCGCGCGCTTTGCCGCAGTGGTGTTGGCTTCGACAGTGCTCGCCCCGAGATGCGGAAGCATCAGGTCGGCAATGTCTGCTACCGTCTTCGGACCCGCCTCGTCTTTCGGATAGACATCATTGCAGAATATTATTTTCTTCTCCTTCCGGATCTCCCGGAGATCGTTTTCATTGATGATTCCCGCCCTTGCGCAGTTTATGAGGCACGAGCCCGGTTTCATCAGGCCGAGAAGGTTCTTGTTGACCATCCCCTTCGTCTCGTTTGTCTGGGGAATGTGGAGCGATACGAAATCGGATTTCGCGAAGATGTCCTCTATCGACGCTATTTCGGCGCCTATTTTCTCTGCGAGATCCGCAGAGATGATCGGATCGTAGACAAGCAGTTTCATTTCGAAGCCCTCCAGCCTTTTCGCCACGAGCCTCCCGATATTCCCCATTCCGAGAATGCCCATGGTCTTTCCGGTAAGTTCGGTCCCCATGAACTTGTTCTTCTCCCATTTGCCTTCGCGCGTGGTTAAATCGCCCTGCACCACATGGCGGGCGGCGGCAAGCATCATTGCGACGACTTCTTCTGCGACGGCGTTCGCATTTGCGCCCGGCGTGTTCATCACATCGACATTCCTGCGGCGCGCATATTTCGTGTCTATCGTGTCATATCCCGCGCCGGCGCGCACCACGAGCCTGAGGCCGGGAAGCGCATCAATGATCTGAGGTGAGACCTTTTCGCTTCTCACTATGAGCACTTCGGTTTCAGGATAGACTTTGACAAGCTCTTCAAGAGGTTTTGAATCCTGGGTGACCCGGTATCCTTTTGCGACAAGAATTTCCTTGGCAATGCTTTCAAGCTTGGTTGGAATCAAGACGTTTTTCATTTTTCCCCCGCCCTTTCTTTGCTTAATGCGATTTCACGTTCGATATTTCGTTTTCATTACGAAAAAACAAGCTCCGGTAAAATATCCCAAAGCCCGGTTAATTCAACGTTCAGGTTTTTGAATATCCAATATCCAACACTCAATTTCCAAATTCCATCGGAATTAAACTTTTGAAAATATTAACTTGGATATTGGATGTTCCGTGTTGGATATTGGATGTTCCTAAATCAAAGCGATAAATCACTGACCGGTCTGCACCGGTTTATTTTCCGTGCTTATCCAGTTTTCCGGCCACACGGTCAGCTATCCTGCGGTTCGGCGCAAGTATCATCTGGTCTTTCAGCCGCCAGCGGTCGGAATCGCTTTTGGAAAGTTTATAAAGATGCTTGTCAACCTTGAGCGTAATTTCCTCTCCGCTGAGCAGCCTGCCCCTGAAGCCGCTTTTGAAGACGATCGGCAGTATTCCGGCAATGTCCCAGAGGCTGACGGAAGCGATATAGGCCATGTATCTTCCCATGACAAGGTAAACCCCGGATATGACTGTGCAGCATACGGCCTGGACCGGATTGCGGAGGTCGAGAAGCCCCCGCTTCGCCACACTCTGGCTTACGCTTATCAGACCCCCGTCGCTGAACGGCAGCTTTTTGGATTCCAGCCTGCTGAATCCGGATACCTTGATCCTGCTCTTGACAGTTTCTGTTTTTGCAAAAAGGACATCTTCCCCTTCGGTTATGAACATTTCGCCTGTCGCAGGAAGGAAAACCGCACCTTCCGCCAGAGTGGACTTTTGCATGAAGCCTATTGAAATGCCCCATGTCGGAACATGATGGGCGTATGGGGCTGTACCGTCAATCGGGTCGACTATCCATGCCGTTTCCTTCAGCGCAGACGAAATATATTCCTCACCCTTTGTTCCGACAGTCTCCTCCCCGATCATGTAGACGGAATCATCCGGCCTGTCGAAATGCCCGGCGAGAAGGTTTTCTATCTCCCTGTCGGCGGCAGTGATGAGCGAGCGGTCGCTTTTGAACTTCCACGAACTGGTTTCGTAGTGCTTAAGCGCGACTTCGCCGCTTTCGAGAAGCAGACTGCAAATTTCCTTCCTGTTCCAGTTTTTCATGAAGACAAGGGAATGTCCGTTGAGATGTTTTTCAAACACGTGCCGGCTTATTTTTGAGAATTCAGCGGACATCAGACCCGAAAAATGATTTTTGTCGCCATCCCGTACAATAAAGAAACACATGGGGCGTTTATTGTCCATAACATGATTATAACGGAAGGAGGTGCGTCAGCGGGAAATGATTTGATTTGGCAATCTGACATATCAGTTAACATATAATATAGGGGATGATAAATGAAAAAGATTTTTGCATTTTTCGTATTCGGAATGGCAATGACTGCAATGGTTTCGTTTGCTCAGGACGCTGGCGGCAAGGGAGAAAAAGAAGGTAAACGTCCTGCGCCTCCGCTTATGTCCGCCCTTGACGCAAACGACGACGGCGTAATCGATGCAAAGGAAATAGCCGGTTCGGCAGATGCCCTCAAGAAGCTCGACAAGAATGCCGACGGGAAACTCGAAGGCGATGAGATCCGTCCTGCCCGTCCGGAAGGCCTTGAAGGCCCCAAAAGGCGTGAAGGCGGAAAAAAAGAAGGCGGAAAGAAAGCCGAAAAAGCAGATGCTGCTGCAGGAAAATAATTAGTCCTTTATTTCAATGAAAAGCCGGCAGGATAGTTCCTGCCGGCTTTTTTTATTGCACTTGTGAAATTTATAGAGGATATTTTTCCCCGACAGGGAAAAATTAGAATTTCTCCCGTGGCGGACGGCCGGTGATTTTCCTGTATTGCCGGCTGAAGTAGTTGCTGTCCTGGAACCCGGACATGAACGCAACCTCCTTAACTGAATATTCTTCCGTCCTGAGCAGTTTTGACGCGTGCGAAATTCGCAGGCGCAACTGGTAGTCTATCGGTGAGAATCCGGTGGATTTTTTGAAGGCGCGGAAAAAAGTGCTTCTTGACATGGCTGACATCTTCAGGAGATGCGGAATGTCGAGTGGGTCGCGGAACCGATGTTCTATGTGGCTTATCACATTCGCAAACTTCAGCAGCGGAACCTGGTTCTTCTCGTACATCTTTGAATAGCACCTGGACAGGAAACCTGTGAGGCGCATGAAATTCGCCGTCGACATGAACTCGTAGCCCGGCATCCGCTTCCTGGTCTCGTTTGTTATGTCCTCTATTATCCCGGAGGCGTGTGCGAGCTGTTCCGGACTGAGCTGGAGCCGGTGCTCGAAGCGGGCATGCCCCCTAATCTCCGGCTGGATCATGAACAGGGCATGGTACCCGGGAAGCTTCTTCAGCTCGTTTCTCGGCATGTTCATCGCATCGAGATGGAAGAGGATGTTTACCAGGTGCATGTTCGAAGTGCCACGATATCCGTGGCTGCTGCCCTTGCGTATGATGAACACGTCCCCCGCAGATATTTCATAAGACTCCTTTTCAGTGAAATGAACACCTTTCCCGCGCTGGATGACCACAAGCTCGTCGAAGCCGTGTCCGTGGAGGCTTGCCGGCCCCTGCGGATATTGAAGGTTTATCTCCAGCGGGAATTCCTCGGGAAGACTTCTGTGGACTTTGTTTTTCATTGGGACTATTGTGCTATGAATTGATACTCAAGTTAAGGAAAATAGTTTTCACATGCTTAATATATATGGGATGTAATGAAAATTTCAATGAATACTATAATGCTTGAAAAAAGGAGATGTCCATGAATGACAATAACGGAAAATTCCTGAATCCCGACTCCCGCTACCGCGGCAAGCCCTTCTGGGCATGGAACGGAAAGCTGCAGGAGCACGAACTCCGCAGGCAGCTCGACGTGATGAAGGAGATGGGGCTTGGCGGTGCGTTCATGCATTCGCGCGTCGGACTTGCCACCGACTATCTCTCGGACGAATGGTTCAATCTGATCAACGCCTGTGCCGACCATTGCCGTAAAAATGATATGGAAGCCTGGATGTACGACGAGGACCGCTGGCCTTCCGGCGCCGCAGGCGGCCTTGTCACAAAAAATCCTAAATACCGGATGCGCATGCTGAAGGTGACCGTTTCGGAAGCGGCGGACTACAAGTCTGAAGGCGGAGAGCTTGCCGTCTTCGTTGTAAAGATGGAAGGAAACACCCTCCTGAGCTACAGGAAGGCTAAATCCGCAAGGAAGCCGGATGTTGTGAAGGGCGAGAAAATACTTTCATTCAAGATTCATCTTGAGGACAATTCACCTTGGTACAACGGATTTACATATCTTGACACTATGTCTGACGAAGCCGTCAAGCAGTTCATCAAAATCACGCATGAAGCATATGCGAAGAATTGCAAGAAGGGTTTCGGCAAGCTTATGCCGGGAATCTTCACCGACGAACCAAACTACGGCCATCTTTCCGTGAAGAGCAACACTTCGAAGATTCCATGGACCGGCAAGCTTTTGCAAACATTCAGGAAACACTACGGCTACGACCTTGTCGGCATGCTTCCAGAAGTGATATTCAGGTTGAACGACGAGGAGTTTTCAAAGGCGCGTCATGATTATTTCGAGACGTGCACTCATCTTTTCACGAACAATTTCGGCAAGAAGATATACGACTGGTGCGACAGGAACAAGGTCGCGTTCACCGGACATGTTCTAGAGGAGGAATCACTCCAGTCACAGACGCGGGTTGTAGGCGGCGCCATGCGCTTCTACGAATACATGCAGGCGCCCGGCATCGACATTCTCTGTGCGCAGGGCCTTACCCGCGAGGGCGGTCCGAAGCCCGAATATCTCACTGCGAAACAGTGCAGTTCCGTTCTTGACCAGTTCGGCAGAAAATGGATGCTGAGCGAACTCTACGGCTGCACCGGCTGGCACTTCACTTTTGCCGAACACAAGGCTGTCGGCGACTGGCAGGCTGCGCTGGGCGTCAACCTCCGCTGCCAGCATCTTTCCTGGTACACGATGGAAGGCGAGGCGAAACGCGATTATCCCGCGTCCGTGTTCTTCCATTCCCCGTGGTGGAAGGATTATCCGGTAGTCGAAGATTATTTCTCCAGGGTCAACTACATGCTGACGCAGGGCAGGGCTGTCAGGGATGTCGCCGTTATCCATCCTATCGAGAGCGCCTGGGGCGTCGCGTACCAGCAGCTGGCCGGCAGCGGTTATGATTTGCCCGGGACAAAGGAGCTTGACGAGAATCTCAAGCAGGTCCAGCAGATCCTCCTGGAGGAGCATTTTGATTTCGAATATGTCGACGAGGACATCCTTGCACGTCACGGCTCCGTAAAAAACGGCAGATTCAATATTGTCAAGTCTTCATACAGTACGGTTGTCGTTCCCCCTGCATACACGTTGAGGAAGAGCACCTGCGAGATGCTTGCGAAATTCGCAGACGCCGGCGGAAAATTGATCTTCGTGGAGCCGACACCTTCATATGTGAATGCCGAGAAATGCGGCTGCATCAATGAACTTCTCGCGAAATCCGCAAAAGTCGGACTTGAGAGGACGGAAATAGTGAACGCCCTTTCAAAAGACAGGACAATCAGGAAGATTGCAGTGAAAACCGCAGACGGCAGGGAATACAATCCGTGCCTCTACATGATGAGAAAGGAAAAATCA
>JBAZRS010000021.1:10266-18147 GCA_041662825.1 Victivallales bacterium
CACCCTGCAGGACAATGATTCCAGCGAGGTCACAGTTGAAATTCCCGCAGCAGGCGTCGTCCAGGAATGGGACGCGATCACCGGTGACGTCTATCTCGCCGATTCACAGAAGACATCTTCGGGAGTGAAGGTGAAGACTGTCCTTTACGGGTATGGAAGCAGGCTTTTCGTTGTGGATCCGAAAGCTGATGCGTCTCTGAAAAAACGTGCCGGCTCCAAGGAAAGCGGCAGGAGAAAGATCAAATGCGGAACGGTGGACATATTCCGCGATGAACCTAACGCCTTTCCGTTGGATGTGCCTGAATACTCATTGAATGGCGGAGAATGGAGGAAGGCCAAGGACATTCTGAAAGTCGACGATGCGATACGCGATTTCGTGAAATGGCCGCATCGCGGCGGGGCGATGTGCCAGCCGTGGGCGCAGAAAGAGACTTCGGAATCCAAGAAGGTCGATGTCGGACTCCGATACACATTTGATGTAGAGGATATTCCCGCAGGCCCATGCCATCTTGTCATGGAGAGGCCTGAGAAATTCACAGTGGTCCTCAACGGCTGCGAGCTTAAACATGAAGAGGGCGAAGGCTGGTGGATCGACAATTCATTCAAGAGGATTCTTGCCTCTGCAAGAATCTTAAAAAAGGGAAGGAACGAACTCGTTCTCATGACCAGATACGGTCAGAAAGACAATCTCGAGGTGATGTATTTCACAGGCGAGTTTGGATTTAAATGGGTTGACGGGACAAAACCTGTCATAACCAAGCTCCCGGCGACGCTCAAGACCGGAGACTGGTGCGAGCAGGGATTCCCGTGTTATTCGGGTGCCATTACATACTCGATGGATATCGACATAAATTCTGATTCCGGGAAGAAGGTGGTGCTTGAAGTTCCTGAATGGAAGGGTGCGCTGGTGAAAGTTCATGTGAACGGCAGGAAGGCGGGGAACATCGCCTGGAAACCTTATGAGATCGACATCACGAGCTTTGCCGTCAAAGGCGGAAACAAGATTGAGATCGAGGTTGTCGGGACAAGAAGGAACCTTCTCGGACCGCTGCACCTGAATGTGAAATATCCGAACTGGACAGGCCCGTGGCAGTTCAAACAGCAGGAGGACTGGACTGACGAATACGTCCGCTTCCCGTATGGCCTGATGGGTGAACCGGTTGTCTCGGTAAGGGATTAGCTGAAATGAAGATGAGAAGATAATTTTGAATGTCCCATTTCATTTTCTGTCCTTCTTCGGTTGGATATTGAGTGCTGGTTATTGGATGTTCATGTCTTGTGTCTTCAGCTTTTCCCGTATAATTTGCGTAATTCGCACTTCGCCTCTTCGAGAATCCGGAGCTGGGTTTTATCCAGGTTTTTGCCGTCGCGGTTTATGTAGAATACCAGCATTGACATTGCCGATTGAAACGGCGACGCCTTGCGGCGGGTGCTGAATTCGGCAGACATGCTGAGCGACATGGCGATCTTTTTCGGATCTTTCCAAGTGAAGACCCCTTCCTGCAGATCCAGCGCATTGCTCTCGCGGGTCACTCGGCCGGACCAGTTTTTAGGTGAAGGTGTTTTTGAGTTTTGCGCCATTCTGTTTTGCTCCTGAATAGTCTGACTGAGGCAAATGCAAAATTGCCCCTTTTTAATTGAATGACTAAGTTGGAGTACAAGCCCTGGTCGCCGAAGGCGCTGCCAAAGGCAGGTAAACTTTAGCTTGCATGCCCTGTTGAATGCAAAGACAAACTAAAGTTTGAACTCCAACGGGGGACATTCTCTCAAGAACCGCCTTATGTATTTTTGCTATCTACTTTGAACAGGCAATGAGATGTTACTAATCGTCTTATAACTATTTAGACCCCACCGACCTTGCGTCGGTGGTGAATAAGATTTGGAGGCTAGGCGGCACTCGCACTAGCCTCCAAATCTTATTCACCAACGGGATAAACCCGTTGGGGTCTCTATTCTATTTCGAGACTATTAGTAATTAGTCATTTAGCGTAAATGCCGGCCTGTCTTTTTTTCTCCGCCTTCTTGGATATGTGCGTGTCGATGCTGAGGTTCATACCGAGTCCTTTGATGAGTTTGATGATGTAATCTAGGTTCGGGCATTTCGGACCGTGGTAATTTTCCTTAGTGATGCAAGATGCGAGCTTGATCAGGATTTCATCCTTTTCAATGCTGTCGAACTTCTTCGCCTTCTGTGAAAGAAGGGTGAGTTTCCTGTGGATGGCCTTGCCGCAGCACCCGCCGCAGGAGATGTTCAGCTTCCTGGTGTTTTTATCGTAATCGACATTTTCAAAGCCTCCGGTCCTGTTTACAAACGCCCGGTCGCAGAAAAAGCCGGGACAGCGTTCAAGCGAGATGTCGCATTGGATTATTGCTATGAGTTTGAGCATTGGATGCCTTTCGAATAATTTATCGCCAATGGACATTGATGTTTCTGAATAGCAACAAAAATAAAGACACAACTGAAGTTGTGAACTCCAACTAACTCTTTCGGTCGTCTGCATACCTCAAAACTGATCACTGATTACTGGCCTCTGATTACTTCTTCAAGCGCCATTCAAAGTTGGACGTTCGATGTTGAGTGTTCGATGTTCAAATTATTGTAAGTTGTGGCCTTTGGCCGGCTGATTAATCTGCCTCCAGCCATTCCATGGCCTTTGCCTTGTCCTTCGAATCGAAGTGTTTTACTTCAGCCTTGACGAAATGGCTTGCTATTTTAGGGGCTATAGTCAGGAACTTGCTGTCTGTGACGGCGGCTATTTTCCTGATTTTCCTGTGATGGTTCTTCACGAATTTGAAATGCGCGAGCATCGCGGTGAAATCCTCCCAGCCGGGGAAGCGGTCGCCGGGACAGAGCATGAGCCCGTTCAGTTTCCCCTTCTCCTCGATGTACGGATCAACCTCTTTTGCGAGATTCGCAAAATCCTCCGCGGCAAGCGGACCGTGCGGCATTACGACGAGAATCCCCTTGTCCTTCAGCAGTTCGAGCGTGACCATGAGCGCCTCCCTAGAGTTTAATTTAAAGGAACGCCGGCAACTTGCCGGCACTATTTGTTTTACCGCTTCCCCATTATGCCACAAGGTTGGTGGCGTTCCGGAAAACCCCGGTGAAGCCGCCTAATTTAAGGCTAAGGAATTTCAAAGTTTTGAACATCCAACATTCAACATTGAACATTGAATTAAAAACCGAATTCATTCGATGTTGGAAGTTCGATGTTCAGTGTTCGATGTTCAGTGTTCGATGTTCAGTGTTCGATGTTCAGTGTTCGATGTTCATGTTGCGGCCCTTGGCCGCCTAATTCATTCCAAGCGCGAACCGGATAGACTCGTTCACCTCTTTCATTCATCACTTCAGCTCTGCTCTTTTTCCCAGACATCGAACTCGCCTTTTGAGACAGGTTTTTCGGCATATCCGCTTCTGTGTCTTTCCTCAAGTCCCTTGACCTTGAAATGTTTGATTGCCCTTCTCAGTGCATCCCTGGTGAACGCAGCGCGTGTCATTTTCCTTTTCTTTGCGACACGGTCAAGCGTTTGCACAAGATCATCATCCAACGTCATTTGAATAGTTCTCATAAAGCTTGTTCCTCCGCGAGTTGACGTGCATATGCTAATCCATTGAGGGGGGATTTTCAAATTTTGCGTGCGTGGCATGAGGGTATATATTCTTTAAACAGAGCCAATTTCAAAAGTAGTCAGAAATCAGAAGTCAGGATTCAGAATAAAACCGAATTTGAGTTAAAATTCAATTCTGTCTCCTGTATTCTTACTCCTGAATTCCTGGTTTTGAAATTACCTCAACAATTAACCTTAGGGCATGGCGGATTTTTATGGACAACGAGTCGGAGACAATCAAAAGGATGATTGAGATCTACTGTGCCGACAAGCACGCCGGGGCCGACGGACTTTGCGATGACTGCAAGTCCCTCCTGGATTATGCGGTGCAGAAGATCGGCAAATGCCCTCAAAAGCCGAAGCCGAAGTGCAGTAAATGCAAGATACACTGTTTCAGTTCTGAGATGAGGACTCGGATCAGGGAGGTCATGAGATATTCCGGACCTAGGATGCTGATCAGGCATCCGCTAATGGCGCTGCGGCATTGCCTGAAATGAAATCACAGACAGGAATGTCTGTGCTACTCTTATCACTCCGGATTCATTGTGTCTATTTTCCTGAAACCCTTGTAGAGGATCCATCCGAGTATGAGAACCATCAGGGCAATGATTGAGGTGAAAAGCATTTTGCTGTCGAGAAACGTCCGGGCTGCAGTTCCCGGTTTGTAACTGGGGTTTTCCTTCCGCTCTCCCGGATTGACTTCAGAATATGAGGGGTTCTTGAGTTTGTCGAGGATCTCCCTTATATCATATGCGGGAAGGGGGATATTTGTGCCGCCGTAGTAAAGAGATAGGCCGCCGGAGGTTTTCGGATTGATAAGTTCAAGGCAGTAGATATTTCCGGAGGCGCGTACTGCTGAGAATTTGACCGGCGGGGCGTTCCCGTTTGAAACCTTGATCCTGTAGTGCTTGAAACGGCTTTCCGGAATGGCGATTTTCAGGTCGGTCTCCCTGTATCCAGAGATGTCTATTTTTGTGATTTTTTCGCAGCCGGTAAGATTTCGCCAGTCTTTTCCGTCATTGCTGCCGTCAACGGAGACAGACCTCGAGAAATTATTTGATTCGGTTTCCAGAGTGAAAAGCGTCAGCGGCTCTTTTTTTGTTGAAAGGAGAATCTCTGTTTCATCCTTGCCGTCCTTGCAGGAGAATTCAGAAACCGGGTATTCCAGGATTTTATTTTTGCGGACTATCTTTTTTTCACTGCTTGTGAGGAAGCCTATTTCATCAATCTTCAACACCTCTGTATTTATCGTCATTTTTTCAATCTGACTGAAATCGCCGCCCTGTCTTTTTTCTGTTATCAGTTCCGATCTCGGTGATTTTATGTTTTCCGCGAAGTTGGCGATTGAGATATTGTAGTATTTGAAATCTTGTCCTGAAAATCTGAGTGTGGTGTTTGATAGTGCGATAACTTCGCTGTAGTCGAATATGTTCTGGTCTTCGGATATTGTCTTCCATGCCTTCATGTTGGAACTGCCGTAAACATCAGCCTGTTTTTCAAAGTTTTTCGACGGCGTTTTCAGGACAAGCCCGGTGATGCCCCGGATGTCTCCGGGTATTTCAACGCAGATGTAGATCCGGTTGTCGTCAAGTCTCGTGAGCGAAATTATTTTAGCAGGCTGATAGACATCGGAGATTTGGGTTTCATTGACCGTATCCTGTCTTACAATGAAAGGTGTTTCAGCGTTCTTGCCGTCTGTCAGCCGTATGTCTGCGAAGTTCGCAGAAACGGAATCGTATAAGTCGCTGTCAAGGACAATCTTGAGAATGTCGGACTCCTTTCCGGACGGCACGGTTTTCATGTAGCGCAGATTGCCGGTCATGCCGGCTGCGATAAGGGTGTCTGAGGACAGGACGAGCATCAGCACTGTTAGTGTGAGGAAGCTGGATATTCCGGGTGCAAGTTTTCCTGTCCGAAAGAAAGAGCCGACCAGACGGTCGGCGTTTCCGGGCTCGCCAAGCGTCTGCTTGGCAATAGTGTTGCTGAAAGACTTGCAGAGGCCAAAACTAATTCTTTTTTTCATCGGGCAAATCCTTTTTGATTGGTTCGGTGTTGAAGAAGTCCTTGAACCTGACATAGATGAATGCGCCTGCGAGTACGACAAGGCCAAGTCCGAGGAACGCGATGATCCTGTAGAGCTGAGAAAGGTTGCTGAGATCTGAAAGAAAGACTTTCAGGACCACAACGGTGAAAAGTATGAGTCCTGCGTACCTGAGCGCCTTAATGCTCCTGATGATGCCACCCAGGACAAATGACAGTCCGAAAAGCCCCCAGAGTATCGATATGCCGCCTGCGCGGAAGAGGGGGGCCTTGAAATTCAGGAAGGTGTTCAGTTCCAGTGAAAGGTAAATGAAGAGCATTGCAAGCGAAAGCACGCCGAAAAACTTTGAGGTGTCCCTGCTTTTGCCGCCGAATACGAAGAATGAAAATGCAAAGGCGCCGACAATCATCAGGAAATTCAGTCCGCGCATCAGGCATTCTTCGGGAAACGAAGCGACCGGGAACCAGAAGTGATCTATGGAGAGCCGCCAGAATATCATGTCGAATACGAAGACCTTGAAAAGGAGGCCGAAGCAGAGGAGGACTGAAAGCGCGAGGAAAAGCTTTTTCGATGTTTTACTGAATGCAAAGGCCGCGAGTGCTATAGATCCTATCCATATCAGTGTCAGGAGCGGCATCTGGCAGGGCGGGTAGAAAGTCCTGCTCATTTGGTAGAATTCGAAATGCAGATACACGAAGAGGAGCCCGGCGCCGAAAGCTGCGAACATCGCAGCTGCGGCGTTCTGCGGTATGATTTCCCTGGTGTCGTTTTCCGGGGCGATTATCCCGGATTCATCCCTTTCCTTTTTCATCAGCCGGTATCCGAGCGCCATTGAAATTACGAGGATCCCGAAAGTCATGAAGCGTGTCAGCATTTCATTTCCGTAATCCAGGTTCTTCACGAAAACGAAGTTCTTCTGGAAATCGAACAGTAATAGATGGGCGAATGCCAGGAAGTAGAGCAGATATGATATCATGCGGATGAAATTGCTTTTCATCCTGCAGCTCATCCAGAGGAAGATTACGGCCTGTATCGCCCAGGCGGTCGTTATCCATTCGTCGGAAAGCACAAGCGGGATCGTCAGGGTTATGAAAAATGACGCGAAACCTGTCAGGAGGATCAGCAGGTTCCTGTCGTTTATCTTCCTGTTCAGGAATGCCAGTATCTGGATTATGTAGAAGGCGGCAAGCGAGAGGCTGACCACCGCCACCCATTTCCTCTCGAACTGGTCGCTTATCAGGTAGAAGCATGTAGAAAAGAAGACGGCGGCATTCAGGAACATCCCGAGAAGTGTGAGTGCGTTTGACTTGTTCCTGTGCAAAATGTTGTAGAGCATGGGGATTGCGGAGAAGAGCAGGAAAAACAGGGAGATGAAAGTTATTGCGACAGTAAAGTCGTCGTGCTTGTAGAACTTGTCCATTGACGCCAGATATAGCCCGTAGGTGAAGACGAAGCTGAGGGCGTTCAGCATCTTCCAGTCCTTGTATTTGGCGATTGCGAGCACACCTATGCCGAGCATGAGCATATACGAGAAGAGCCCCGGGAAATCGGCGGTGCCGGTACTCAGCATGACAGGTGTGCAGAATCCGCCTATGATGCCGAATATTGCGACAAGCATGGAGTTTAGCCTGATTGCGATTATCGCGGTGGCCACGGTGATAAGGATCATGAGGGCGAAAGAGAGTTTCGCATCCGGAATCAGCTTGTATATCCTGTAGCTTGCGAAAATGCTCAGGTAGAGCGTAGCCACGCCGCCGCCGAGGAGGCCCTGCGCGATTATGTGGTATTTCTTTCCGGCAAGCCTGATTCCGACAATAATCATTGCGAGGCCGGCGCTGATGCTCAAGGCTATCCTTGCCGAAGGGCCGATGAGGTCGTTTTCAATGGAATACTTGAGGAAGAATCCAATGCCGGTAAGTATGATCAGGATCGCCGATCTCAGCAGCCACACGCTTGCCGCAGCATATTCAAACGAGACGTTTTTGGGCCGGTGCTCTTCGCCGACAACGATCCAGCTCCAGATTTTGCCTATGATCTCCTGTGCATTTTTCTCAAATTCGGAAGGCTGTCGCGGCGGCGGCGGGGTCCATGGCTTTTGAGTGAGTTTCTGTTCTTCGGCCTTGGGTCCCTGTATTGAAGGCGCTGCCGGCGTCGGTATTTGTGCTTCAACAGGTTTTGCATCGGTCATTTTTTCTGGAGCAGGAGCAACAACAGGGGCGGGGGGAGGGACA
>JBAZRS010000022.1:0-18047 GCA_041662825.1 Victivallales bacterium
TTTTTCGCATTGGATGAGAATTTCCTCTTCGATAGGAAACGCGCTCTGCGACTTCTTGAGCTTATGGAGGAACACGGCAAAAGCTGGGCCCTCTATGTTTTCAGTTCTGCGAAAGTACTGAGATCATACAGCATGGAACAGTTGGTCGGGCTTGGGGTTTCATGGGTCTGGATGGGGCTTGAAGGCAAGAACAGCCAATATGCCAAGCTGACTGACATCGATACAAAGGCGCTTGTCGGGGATCTTCAAGGCAACGGAATCCGTGTTCTCGGCTCATCAATCATAGGGATGGAAGACCACACCCCCGAAAATATGAGCCAGGTCATAGACGATGCCGTCAGCCACGCTACAGTTTTCCACCAGTTCATGCTCTACACTCCGACCCATGGCACACCATTGTACAAGGAGCTGCTGGAGAAGGGAACCCTTCTTTCAGAGGAGGAATTCCCGGTTGCCGATTCGCATGGCCAATATAAATTCAACTACAGGCATTCACACATCAGGGACGGACAGGAGGAGCAGTATCTCCTAAATGCATTTAACAGGGATTTCGAAGTCAACGGTCCAAGTTTGACACGAATGTTCAAGACCACCCTGAATGGCCTGAAGAAATACAAGAATCATCCCAGCAAGCGTATTTCCGACCGATACAAGTGGGAGGCGAGGGAGCTTGGTAACGCTTACGCCGGCGCAACATGGGCGATCCGCAGGTACTTTAAAAATGACCGGAAACTCCACGGGGAACTTGATGCGCTTATGAAGGACATTTACCGTGAATTCGGATGGAAGAGCCGCGTTCTTGCGCCTCTCATGGGACTGTACATAAGCCATATGGTCAAAAAGGAGGAGGAGCTTCTCGCAAGTGGCTGGAAATACGAGCCCCCAACCTTTTACGAGAAAAATGCCGCCGCTCAAAAGCTGGAAGATCGTTTTCAGGCTGATAATACTTATACTCCCGCAGTTTCAGGCAAATTAATTCCTGCGACAGCCGACTGACACGGTTTATGCTTCGTAGGCTTGTTTTGCTGACATCTGCAGTTTTTCAGGGAAGAATTTAATTTCTTCCTGAAAAACTATCAATCGGAAATTGAAGCCTCGCAAAGCTTCTCGATTCTTTCCTGACTCTATTGACCTTCTGCACGGCACTCATGTGTTCCGGATGCAGCACGGACTGATCCCTTCATCATGTTGTTCTCAAATTTCCCCCTGCGTTTTTTTTAATGGAAGACCATTGTTTCTGATTTATATAAATTCCTTCTGAGTTTTATTAAATTAAAAACAAGTGCGACGAAAGTCAACCTTTTTGGAATTTGAAGGATTTAATATGTATATTGGGTGCCGATAAATTAAATAGCCGAGGCGAAAATGAATAAATATGTTGAAATCCTCCTTTTATCAGCGCTGCTTTCGATACCCTTGTCAGATGTTTTTTGTGCGGATGCTGTTGAAGGCACTGTGAAGGTCAATGTGCTGAATGTAAGGGTTAAACCTGGCGATAAGCATGCTCTTGTGGCCGAGATGAGCAGGAATGAGAAGGTGAGGGTTGTAAATTTTGAAAAGGGCTGGTACGAGATCGCTGCCCCGGCTAAATCATCGGTATGGATTTCGACGGCTTTTGTAAAGGACGGAGTCGTTGCAAAAAAGGCGTATTTACGTACAGGCCCGAGCGTTGCATGCACCCCTTATGCAATGTCCGCAGACGAGGGAGCCAAGATTGAAGTCCTTGACTCCACACAGGATGGCTGGCTTAGGATATCCCCGCTTGGAGGCATGACAGGATGGATTAATGCAGAGCTTGTGGACGTTGCTCCGCGCAATGCCGATGCAGTTAAAAATGAGGAAAAGGAAAACTTGAACTCCGATAAGCTGCTTGAAAAAGGCAAAGACGACAAGAAAGAATTAAGTCCAACAAGGGATAATCAGGCGGGCGCCAAGTCCTCTTTTACAGGAGCGTCGGCCAGGATTGTTTCATATGAGGGCTTCCTTGTAGCTGTTGACTCAAATGCGGCAAATGCGGGGGTCACCCATGCATTGGCATCGAGAACCAACGGGCAGTACTTCCCGCTATGCTATGTCTACAGTAAAAAAATGAACCTTAAGCTCTGGGAGGGCCGGAAGATTCAGGTGACAGGCCAGGAGAGATGGATTAAGGACTGGCAGAGGCCTGTTGTCGAGCTTGAAATGGTCAACTCGCTGGGCGCCCTCTGACCTGGTTGAACTTCGGATAGCGCAATAAGGGCTCAGAAAATTACTAATGTACCGTTTGGCATGGAGGTAAGCCACCAAATACAAGGAGAGAGGAATGAGCATATTGGAATATGCGAACAACGAGCGACGCAGTAGTTGATGGCTTGCCTCCACGCCCCGAAGGACCGCCGATCTTTCGGCCGTTTCCGGCGTCTCTTCATCCTCATCCGCCGTGGAGCCTGTCGGACTTAGAAATGGGCGTGACTGCGGGCGATTTTGCTTGTAGTAGCGCATGTTTGCGCGTTATTCTTGGTTTTCAGGTTCCAAAAAGAACGCTCGAACACGAGCTGCTACCAGCATGAAATCCTAAGTCCGACAGGCTCCGTGGCGGACTCGTCTCTCGTTCCTTGGAAACCACCAAAATCTCTGACGGCAAACGGTACAGTAGTAATTTCCAGAGCCCTAATCCCCGCCAATCCCTCTGTTTTCATCATTATGCGGCAATTGAACGTTCAAATCTCTCAAGCCGGTCATAATGCTATCGATAAAATGCTAAAATTGTCATCTGATGGCAGAAATAATTACAATATTGTGTGATGGATGTGTATTATGGCTTTTGCGATGGCGGTATAACTGACTAATTACAATATTGTTATAGATATTGCATGAAGAATGGCATGCATTCTGCTAATCTTTCCCGTAATTAAGCAATAATGATTTTAAACGGAGGATTTTATGGGGAGGATGATTCTTGCCTTCTTTCTGTTATTTTCAGGTTTCATTTGTTTCGGCGCCGATGACACGGTAACTAACAAGGGAGCCTCATTCGAGAGTGCCGGCGACATGCTGTTCCTTTTCATAGGAGCGGTCATGGTCTTCAGCATGCATGCGGGATTCGCCTTTCTTGAACTGGGGACCGTGAGGAAGAAGAACCAGGTGAACGCACTCAATAAAATCCTTGTGGACTGGGCTGTAAGCACCGTGGTTTATTTTCTGATCGGGTATCCGATAGCAAGGGGAATAAGCTTTATGGTGAGCGCAGAGGTCTTAAACCAGGGGCACGGGGTTGAACTCCTGAAATTCTTCTTTTATCTTACCTTTGCGGCCTGCATCCCCGCCATAATAAGCGGAGGAATTGCCGAACGTGCAAAATTCTGGCCGGTAGTCGTGGTAAACGCCTTCCTGGTTGCGGTCGCCTATCCTCTGTTCGAAGGCATCATGTGGGGACGTTTCGGTTATGACGCGGCTTGCGCCCCGATTGGCGTGCAGGCGTTTTTCGTGAAACATCTCGGCGGGGAATTCATTGATTTCGCGGGATCCGTGGTTGTGCATTCAATGGGTGGCTGGCTTGCCCTTCCTGCAATAATCCTCTTGGGCGCCCGCTCAAAGCGCTATTCAAACGGCGCCCCCCTTATCTCGAGCATCCCTCTTCTCGGTCTCGGCAGCTGGATTCTCGCAATAGGCTGGTTTGGCTTCAATGTCGTCAGCGCCGCCGCACTTAACGCCGCTTCCGGGCTTGTGGCGGTAAATAGCCTTATGGCCATGGTGGGGGGGATCATTGCAAGTGTGCTGATTTCAAAAAACGATGCCGGTTTCACCCATAACGGGGCGCTTGCCGGCCTCATCGCCATCTGCTCCGGAAGCGCGGTGGTGCATCCTCTTGCAGCATTCGTCATAGGGGCGACAGGAGGCCTGATATTCTACTTCATGTATCAGATTGAAACGGAAAGATTCAAGTTTGACGATGTGCTCGGGGTGTGGCCATTGCACGGAATTGTCGGGAGCTGGGGTGGAATCGCCACCGGAATATTCGGAAGCAAGGCGCTTTTCGGGGCAAGGGTCGACGTCAGCATTTTTGCACAGCTCGCCGGCACGTTCATGGCAATATTTTTCGCCCTGAGCGTCGGATTTCTGGCATTCGGATTCATGAAGCTGCTTACGGGCCTGAGGCTTTCTCCGCATGAGGAGTTTATAGGTTCCGACAGATCAATCCACAATATCGAGGCGTATCCGGAGGAGGCGCTCTGATTTACCGGCAGGTCGAGTCTGCCTTGTAATTTTTCCTGGAAAACAATTCAAATTGTTTTCCAGGAAAAAATATGTTGATGAAAATATAAATAAGCGAGGGAAAACATGAAACTGATTGAAGCGATAATTCAGCCGGAAGCTCTTGGAAGAGTTAAGGAGTGTCTTTTTGAGGCGGATGTCCACAAGATGACTGTCTACAAGGTCAGGGGATGCGGTCAGCAGCGGGGCTATTCGGAATCATACAGGGGTAAGATATACAGTGTAAATCTTCTTGAAAAAGTCAAGATTGAAATAGCGGTCAACGACAATTTTGTAGAACCCACGGTCAATGCGATCATTAAGGGCGCCCGAAGCGGCAACATCGGCGACGGCAAGATATTCATCACAAATCTTGAAAGATGCGTGAGGATAAGGACCGGGGAAACCGGTTCGGATGCTATTGGATGAATGCGGAGTTAATTTAGTTAAAAGATTCTTTCCGCTCTTTTTATATTCGGTTCATGTGATATAATATGCCCCCTGACTTTTACTGCACACATGCGTTCTCCCTGTTTGGGAGATACGGTGAGGCGAGTCGGTGAAACGGTGAATCCGCCGTCGCGGGGAAGCTGTGGCGGACACGGTCGGAGAATATGCGATAATAAATTCGCACCTCCTGCTCTTCCGAATCTACAATCGGTTAAACTCTCAGAACTGAAATAAACATGAAACGGGAAATCATTTAAATGGCAGACATCAGGAATATTGCGATTATCGCGCACGTTGACCACGGGAAAACGACACTTGTGGACCAGATTATACGTCAGTCCAAACTCTTTCGTGACAATCAGGTCATGCATGATTGCTTCCTCGACAGCAACGACCTCGAACGCGAGCGGGGAATCACCATCCTGGCCAAGAACATCAGCGTGAAATACAGGGGCGTCAAAATAAACATCATCGACACCCCCGGACACAGCGATTTCGGCGGACAGGTCGAACGCGTACTAAATATGGCTGACGGAGTCCTGCTCCTGGTCGATGCCGCAGAAGGCCCGCTGCCTCAGACGCGATTTGTACTTGACAAGGCGCTTCGCCTTGGACTCTATCCGATTGTCATAATAAACAAGATCGACAGGCAGGATGGCCGTCCGAAGGAAGTGCTGGACAAGATCTACGAACTTTTCCTTGAACTCGATGCTTTGGATCACCAGCTGGATTTCCCCATTCTTTATGCAAGCGGACGGGATGGATGGGCTCCAACCTCCCCTGACGGCGGTGAAAGAAACACCATGGTTCCGCTGATGGACGCGATTGTGGACAAGGTGCCCGCCCCGAAAACACTTGAAGGCCCTGTGCAGATGCAGGTGAGCACCCTTGATTATTCGGATTATGTGGGGCGTATCGGCATTGGCCGGGTCTACCGCGGAAATCTGGATATATCGAAACCTGTTGTCGTGATCAAACGGAATGGCGATAAACAGCAGGCCCAGCTTAAGCAGCTCCTCACGTTTGAAGGAGTTGAGAGGAAAGAGACAAACATAGTTCAGTGCGGAGACCTCTGCGCGGTCGTTGGAATTGAAAAGATCGACATAAGCGACACTATAACCGATGCGCTCAATCCGGAATCGCTGCCTCCCATCAGCGTTGACGAACCTACTCTTTCAATGACATTCAGGGTGAACGATTCTCCGTTTTACGGGCAGGACGGCAAATATGTCAGCAGCAGGCATCTCCGTGAAAGGCTTTACAAGGAAGTTGAGCGGGATGTGGCTCTCAAGGTGGAGGATTCCAGCGGCGACTCGTTCAAGGTCAGCGGTAGAGGTGTTCTGCACCTTGCGATCCTGATTGAAAACATGAGGCGTGAGGGGTATGAGCTTGCAGCTTCACAGCCCCAGGTTATTGTGAAAAACATAAACGGGCAGAAATGCGAACCGATTGAAATCCTCACTGTTGACGTGCCTGTGGAATATTCAGGAAAAGTCATAGAAGTTGCCGGAATGCGTAAAGGCGAGATGCTCCTGATGGAGCAGCACGGCGCAAGACAGCTTCTTGAATTCTACATTCCAACCCGGGGCATAATCGGCATCAGGAGCAAATTGATGACCGCCACCGCGGGTCAGGCCATCATTTCACACAGATTTCACGAATACGCCCCGTTCAAGGGAGAATTTCCGCGCAGGCAAAACGGTGTGCTTATCAGTATGGATAAGGGTAAAGCCATACCATTCGCAATTGACGGTCTCCAGCTCAGAGGCATATTCTTCATTGATCCGGGCGAGACGGCTTACGAGGGGATGATTGTGGGGGAACACTGCAAGGACAGCGATCTGATAGTAAACGTCCAGCGTGAAAAAAAGCTCACAAACATGCGTGCGTCCGGTTCCGACAGGCAAATGAAAATCGTGCCTGCGCAGAAGAAAAATCTTGAGGAGGCCCTCGAATATATTGCAGACGATGAGCTTGTGGAGATTACCCCGAACTTCATAAGGATGCGTAAGCGTTTCCTTACCGAAATTTCGCGCAAACGCACAAAGCGCTCTGAGGCAGACGAGGAATAAATTTTCCATGAATGGAAAATTTTACCGGGGATTAAAGTAACTCGGGCAGGAATGCCCGAGTTACTTTTCCATATCCATCCGCCATTTGAATTCTGCCGATGCTCCTATTTATCCAGCCCCACTTGTATTTCCCCCATGCCTTCATTAGGTTTTAGAAAGTCGGCAAACAAAAATATTTTTTCAACAGGAGTTTTTTGGGATATGAAGATTACAGGGAATCTGTTTCTGTATTCAGCTATTGCTGTTGTGGTGGGTTTGCCTGTCAGCTGCACTTCCGCCGATTCCGCAGTGGGATCTTATGATTCCAAATCCGTCTATAATCGTCCGCTTTACAGCAATATTGCGAAAAAGTCCATGGCTTATGAGGGAGTTGAGCGTAACCCGGTCATTGTCATCCATGGTTTTCTAGGAGCGAAACTGAAAAACTTCAGGACCGGGGAACCCGTATGGGGCGAGTTTAAGGGAATCGATATCCTGAAGGGGTATTCAAGTGAACAGTTGAAAGATTTGTCCGTTCCCATGGAAATAGGCAGAAGTCTCAAGGATTTGAAAAACGATGTGCACCCTTATTCCATTCTCAACAATGTAGATGTCAGGATACTTGGCCTGCACTTCAATATGGACGCATATGACAGGATGCTCAAAATACTTGCCAATGCAGGTTATGTGCCGGAAGGCAAGCCGGTGCCGCTGGGCAAGCACTTTTCATCATTGTTTGTGTTTTACTATGACTGGCGCCGCGACCTTCCTGAAAATGCTGACAGGCTCCATGATTTCATCCAGCAGAAAAGAACTTATATGCAGGAGCAGTACAAGAAGAATTACGGGGTGGTTGATTACGATGTTCAATTTGATATACTCGCACATTCCATGGGGGGGCTGCTTTCACGTTATTATCTCCAATATGGGAATCAGGGTCTGCCGGAGGACGGTTCTATGCCTAAACTCGACTGGCGCGGAAGCAGGCATATTGACAAGCTGGTCATAGTGGCCACGCCCAATGCTGGATATCTGGACACTTTTGTTGAAATGCAGGAAGGCTTGGCAGTCGCTCCGGAAGCTCCCGTCTATCCGCCCGGAATCATAGGGACATTTCCGACATATTATCAGATGCTGCCTCTCGTAAGCACAAGGTCGGTGATATACAAGGATGATCCCGATGGACCGCCAGTCAACCTTTTTGACCCTAATGTCTGGGAAAAGATGAAATGGGGGCTGCTTAATCCGAAGCAGGACGAGTACCTGAAGATAATGCTGCCTAATGCAAAGACTCCCGGGGAAAGACATGCGATTGCGTTTGACCATTTGCGAAAATGCCTGAAACGCGCTAAACAGTTCACAGATGCGCTCCGGGTTGATGCAATTCCACCAGATGATGTTTCATTATACCTTTTCCTGGGCGATTCCGTGCCAACCAGGCGAACTGCGGAGGTTGACAGGAATACCGGCTCATTTACTGTTACTGATTATGAGGCGGGAGACGGCAAGGTATTGGCTTCCAGCGCAAGAATGGATGAGCGTGAAGGCGGCGAGTGGACGCCTTTTTTCCGTTCACCAATCAAGTGGCAGATAGTGATGCACATTTTTGCCGCGCATATGGGGATCACTTCCAGCAAGGAATTCGAGGACAATGTCAGCTACTACCTCATGGAAGCTACCACCAGGAAACAGATGGAGAAGAAAAAACAAGCGGATCCAAAGTAAATCTTCCGCATATTCTTGTTTTTGTCTTAATTCAGAATAAATTACGGATCTGAGTTTTGCAGGAAGTATAAAATTAACAAGGAGTCCTTATATGATTGTTTCAATTGGGAAATTGCTTGAGCATGTTGAAGAGCACATGATGAAGACGGTTGAACACATGCAGACAGATTTTGCCGCTGTCAGAACCGGCAAGGCGTCGCCTGCCCTGGTAGAGAATATCATGGTTGACTATTATGGTACGCCCACAAGACTCAGGGAACTGGCGGGAGTGACAACTCCAGAGGCGAAACTCCTGGTGATTCAGCCTTGGGATCCTTCTTCAATGAGCGCGGTGGAAAAGGCTATCATAGCGGCAAATATCGGAATATCGCCGGTGAGTGACGGACGCGTTATAAGGCTCCCCGTTCCTGAACTCAGCGAGGAACGGCGCGCTTCATTTGCAAAGCAGGTCAAATCCCGCGCCGAGGAGGCGAGGATTGCGATCCGCAATATTCGCCGCGATGGAAATGAGGTCGCAAAGAAGGCCCAGAAAAACAGCGAGATTACTGAAGACGAACTCAAGCAGATGCTTTTGGATATTCAGAAACTTACCGACGACTACATTAAGGAGGTTGATGATGCCCTTCTTAAAAAGGACAAGGAACTGATGAGCATTTAGAATATTTTTCCGGAAGCCGGGAAAATATATTCAGACCTGCAGGCCAAATGATAAGAAAACATTTCTACATATTTCTTGTTATCATTGCATTCGCCGGGTTTCTGCTTCGCATGCAGGTGTGCAGGGAACTCCTTGATTCCGACATTCAGGTTTCGCATCCTTCCAGCGGGACCGACATGGCAACCTACAAGGAACTTTCCGAAAGGATAATGAAGGGCGAGTATGCTGAGGCGTTCTATTATCAGCCTTTCTATTATGCGGTTTTTCTTCCACTGGCCCATAAAGTCATAGGACAGGGGATCTGGCCGGTGATGTTTGCACAGGCGTTCCTTTCGGCGCTTACCGTTTTCTTTGCGGCTTTGTCGTCAGCAATGCTCTGGGGCAGAAGGGCAGGGGTAGTTACGGCTTTTCTCACGGCATTTTCG
This sequence comes from Victivallales bacterium, assembly GCA_041662825.1. GTDB lineage: Bacteria > Verrucomicrobiota > Lentisphaeria > Victivallales > GWF2-50-93 > GWF2-50-93. The sequence continues at coordinate 9,543 of JBAZRS010000022.1, forward strand.
GCAGTACTCGTCCTTTACGTGCCGTACCATCTTATAGAAACACTGCAGGCCTTCTGGATAACGATGATCCTGTACTTTGCGCTTATCGCATGGAGAAGCGGCAAAGTTATTCACTGGGCCATAACAGGGCTTCTTGTTTCGTTTTCGATACTGACACGCGGAAATATCTGGTTTTTCGTGCCAGGCCTCTTTGCCGCCGCCTTCTTTTCCGTAAAAATCTCCGGAGATGTGCCGCGATTAAAAAAATATGCTCTGAAAACAATGCCTGCATTTGTTTTCATGATCATGGTTATCCTGCCCCAGATACCGTTTGCCCTGCGAAATTCGCTGATCTCCGGAAAATTGAGCGGACCGTCCACTGCTGCCGGCGCCGTGCTTGCACTTGGAAACACTCCTGAAGCGCCTCCCGGGGGGCGCAATCCGGGCTCAGGCCCTGGCCCTATGGAATATCCGGAAACTTATTATGCATGGATGGAAAAGGACAACTCCTCGTCCGTTATGGGGAAAATATTCGAATGGGCCAGGCGGGAACCTCTTGCTTTCATGGAGCTGCAGTTCCGGAAGATGCTTCTCTTCTGGGATTATCGCGAGATTCCCAATAATATAGCCTTTGAATATCAGGGAGAGAAAAGCCCTGCGTTTAAAAATTTTGCCTTTGTCCCGACATCGCTTATAATGGCTATGGCATTGGGGTGTTTTTTCCATTACTTGTTTATCAATGCAAAATTTGCCTTCAGGAGGATTGGAAAACATCCGAGAACGTTGATTTGTTTTTACATGATTATTTCATTCTGCATTGCGACCGCAGCATTTTACATTCTTGCCAGATTCAGACTGCCGTCGGTCCCAATCCTTGCCGTGGGGGCGGGGGGATTTTCGGGAATATTAATTGTCAATATCAGAAGGCGTGGCTGGCGGAGGGTTCTTGCAGGATCTGTTATTACCTTGCTTCTGGGGCTGTTCATTGTGTTTTCCGCTTATGACCTGTACAGGTATTTGTTTGAGGCGCAGGCGATGCGGCTGCTGCGTCCGCTTGGTGTCCGCTCGGAACTTCAGAATAACAAAATCCTCTATATGGACAACGGCCCGTTTTCATTCGGTTCATGGACACCCTTTGAATTGAAGGAAGGGCAGATTATCAGGAAGAGGTTTTCAATGAGGGATTCCCTCGATGGCAGAACTGCGAAATTCGCACTCAGGATCGCATGCGAAATTCCAGGCAAATTAAAAGTTGAAATTAACGGAAGTCTTCAGTCTTTCGCTTTGATAAAAGGCATGAATGAAAAGATTTTTGAAATTCCGTTAAACGTCTTAGACCCGCAAGTTGTCATTAAGACAGTTTATCTTGACTGTAAAGCTTATTCTCTCCTGGATTTTCAGAGGGATTACGGCAGAACGGAAATTGACGGAAAGAAAATCGGTGCCGAACTTGTTTCAAAGCTGTATCTTGAAACTGCGAAGTAATAAGCCGCAAAGCAACTGACTCCCTTTACCCTTTTGATTTTAGCCCACTCCTCACAGATCTGCATTCAAACCATTGCGCCCCTGAATTCCGCATCCGGTTTCCAATGTTAAAAAAAACAGAATATTTTTATTTATTTGCTTGACTCGTGGAATAAAATGGACTAATTTGGAACAAATCGGAATATATCGGAGAGAAGAATGTTATCTTTCTGTGGACAGGACAGGTGCTCGATAGACGCCAACGGACGAATAAAATTCAGTCCGCGGTTCCTCACCGATTTTATGGAGCATAATGGCGGGGATGTTGTCTTCCACTGTCTTCCGGAAGGTGCAATGGCCGTGTATCCGGAGGATATATATCTCCAGATGCGCCGCTCGGAACCAAAGCCGGCTGAACGTGCCTCCTCGAGCATGGTCTTCAGGAGAACGTTAAGACGTTTTGGAGCCATGACTCAGTCGGATAAGATTTCAACACAGGGAAGAATAACAATTCCGCAGATGTACAGGGACTACGCGGAAATCCATCCGGGAACGGAAGTGGTTGTGCTCGGCATAGAAATCGGCGTTGAAATCTGGAATTGTGAAAAATGGAAAGAGGAGTTTGGAAAGATCAACGGCCATCTGCGCGACAAGGGTGAACGGGAAATGGCTGCGGATCTGGTCTTCAATAAAGAAAATAAAGATGAATTTTAATATAAAATTTTAAATTTTGAAAGAGGAGAATCATGAAGCTCACATTATCGCCGGGAAACAGAAGATATCAGGAAATGCACAGACATTACAATCATAATAGCGGGGCCAAGTGTTCCTTCTGCAGGACGACTGTCATGGCGCCAGGAGAATCCGAAGCCGAAAGTGAAGTTGCGGGCATAGATGAGAAAACAGGCATGCTGATATGCAGGCACTGTGTTGAAACTTATATGAGTGAAACACTCATGACGGCATAAATGCTCTTTAACGAGAAGGAGGACACAAAATGGAAGATGCGATTGTCTATTCGGTCAGGTACCGCAGGAAAATGACGCTTTTCGTGTTTCTTTTTCTTGTGTCTCTTCTGCTGTTTGGCGCGGTTAAGGTGACCGCCGGCCTTTCAGAAAGGAAGATCAGCAGGACGGCGGAAAAGGAAATATGGACTGAAACTGTAATGCGGCTTGTTTCAGAAGTTCCGGCTGAGAACGGCGCGGAATGGAAGGAGCTCGCCTTGCGTGATCCGCAGCTTTTGCTGATGGCGAACACCAGCAGCTTTTGTTTTAATGATCCCTCCAATTGAATAAAGGTTGCCGCCGGCAGGGCCTTAAAACTCCGCCGGCGGCCGCCTTTCCCTTAAAACACAAGAAAGGTCAATGTTTTGTATACAGTCTTTTTCCTTCTTGCGCTTCTTGTAATTGTTCTGGCGAATGATAAGATTTTTGCTTGAAAATCAATGTGAAGCGTTATTTGTCCGGCGGTCTTCCATGCCCGATCGCTCGAATTTGAAATGGGAGTCGGGGATTCGGGAGTATTTCATATGTTTAAAAACCGTAACAGAATCATAATATCTGTTTTTATAATTTGGGCGCTTTTTATCACACTCCGTCTTTTCTACTATACATCCTACAGCAGGGAGTATTATCTGGAGGAGGGGAACAGGAACGCCTGGCGCAATGGCACTATTCCGGCGGCAAGGGGCAGAATCCTGGATAAAAACGGCCTCCCCCTTGCATGGACCCGGAGATACCATGATCTTGTCGTAGAAGTTTACCCTGATCTCTGCAAATCAAATTCCACGCTTGTATAGGAGCTTGACGGGAAAATACACGGTCTAATCCCGGATGAGAAGCGGGAGAAGTATGTTAAAAAGGGGCTTTCCCCGTCTGAAATATCATTCCTCCGCGATTACATTGCAAAATACAGGGGCGTGAAAATCGTCCCCAGGCTCGAGCGCAGATATGTCGATTATCCGGAAGTCAGAAAATTATTGGGGAGGGTTGACATTGATAATGGAAGATATTACGGCCTTGACGGAGCCGAAAAAAAATATGACTCAGAATTAAATGGAACGGATGGAGTGTATGTTGTGATGCTTGACAGATATAGGAACTGGATTCCAGGCACTTGGAAATTGAAAACTGAAATGCTCCCCGGAAAAGATGTGATCTTGGAAGATTCACTCGAAGACATTATAGGCATGCAGAAAAAAAATAATGAGGGAAATGAACTCTGAGCATAATGGAAAATCAGCGGGGGGAATAACTCTTCCGCTGCTTGTTCACGCCGTTCTCTTCATGCTGGGCCTATGGGGATGCCTGGCCATTTATAATGCCACAGTTTACAGCAATGCCCCCTTTTACCTGGCCGGCCGTCAGTTCATCTGGCTTATTGCGGGCCTCTTTGCCATGCATTACGCGTCAAAGGTGGAATTCTCACTATACCGAAAATATGCTCCCTTCCTTGCCGTTCTGATATACATCCCGCTTTTGCTTGTGCTTGTTTTCGGTATCAAGATAAACGGAATGAAGGGATGGTTCGCCTTCGGCTCGGTTTTCATTCAGCCGTCGGAATTGGCCAAACCCTTTTTCATACTTGCCCTATGCTGGGTATGTGACAGGTACTCCTCCGCTTCAAAAAAGTTCCTGATTCTTTTTATTGTAACCGCCCTTTGGATATTGCCGGTTTCGTTTCAGCCTGATTTCGGAACTGTCCTTGTTTACGTTTTTGGCATGGCCGCAGTTTATCTGATAGCAGGGGGATCTTATATGTTCATGCTGGTCAGTGTTTTTGCGGTAATACCTGCAGGTCTACTGATAGTAATTGAAAAACCGTATGTTCTTGCGAGGATAACCGGTTTCTTGAATCCTCTTGCTGATCCAACTGGCGCCGGATGGCATATCCTTCAGTTTCAGTATACTTTGGCAAGAGGAGGGCTTTTTGGCGCAAGTTGGGGAAATTGCCTGTGGGCGAATTCATACCTGCCGCTTTCATACAGCGACTCGGCGTTTGCAGCACTCACAGAGGCTATTGGTTTTATCGGTGTCCTCCCTGTGATTTTCGGTTTTACAATATTCGCATATGTCGGATACCGTATGGCAAGCAGAACTGAGGAAAACATGAGGCGAATATTCATATGTTCAATGACGTCAATGGTTACTTTTCAAGCGTTTGTCCACATCAGTGTGAATGTCGGACTCATGCCACCTACCGGGATTACGTTGCCGATGTTCAGCTATGGCGGAAGCTCTCTGCTTTCAACAATGATCGGGGCCGGAATAATTCTCAGCGCGGCAAGGGTGGGCAAAACTGAAACGGCAGGAATGCCTGCGACGGGAGAAGGGATAATAAGCCATAATATCGCCGATAAGCCGGGAGCAAGATAATTCCGGGAAAACGTCCGCCAGGCATTTTATCCCTGTTCACTTGGGGTAAATTCCAATTTCGAGCTTGATATTGAAGCAGTTGATATCTATTCTTACTGGATTATGAATATGGAAAGCGACAGGTTTATTAAGTCTAGGGTTAACGGTTGGGATTGGCATCTGATAAATCCGGGCATTCTTGAACCATGGTTTCATTCCTGGAAACAGATCGCCAAGAAAAACATGATTAAGTCTAGCTGTGTCCGTGCAGTGTTCAGGGTTGAAACAGATAAAGCTGCTTATTATGTGAAATATAACTATCCCTTGTCTCTGACGTCTAAAATTCACTCCTCCTTTATTCCAAAGAGCAAATCGGAGTTTTATTCCTCGCTCCTTCTTGAAGAGGAGGGCATTTCGGTGGTTGAAATATGCGGCTGGGGCAGAAGGGGGACGGAAAGCATGCTGATAACAAAAGAACTTGAAGATTCTGTAAATGCCAGGAATTTGTGGTTTTCAGAAGAACGCATGAATCCCCAGTTGAAGAAAGCCTTTCTTGACAGTTTGTCCGATTTCCTCGGGAAGTTCATGTCTTCAGGCTTCTACCACCCGGACTTTCATCTCGGTAACATGATGATAAGAAGAAGCGATATGGGCTTTGTTCTTGTTGATACACACGGAATAGAGAAAAAGAAGAAATTGAGGGATTCTCAGTACTTCAGGATGGTAAGGGTAATCGGTGCTTTACGGGGTGAAATTACCGACAGGGAAGCCGGTGAGCTGATTTTAAAATCGCTTCTGGCAAAGGATTATGCCGCTGCAGACGAAATCTGGTACAGGATACTTGAAGCTGAAGCCGCTGAAATTGAAAAACTTTGGGATAAGAGGGAAAAACAGATTATGGCCGGGACGGGGGGGAAGTATTGCAGGGTTTTTAAAACGGCTGAAGGCTATGGTATAAGCGTCAGGAATTCAGTTTCAGGACAGTCTCTGGTTGATAAGAAGGTATATCTTCAAGGTGAACTTGAGAAAGTATATGAACCGTCGGAACTGAACAAATCCGAAGCAAGAGATTTGTGGTTGACATCTTTCCGGCTTCAGTTCCACAGAATTCCACACAGGATGCCAATCGCATGGATTTGCAAAGACCAAAACAGAAGTGTTCTGCTATACCGGAAAAACAACCCGGGACCTGTTAAGAGAAATGAAAAAGTCGGGGAGTTTTTAAAACGTTGCCGTGTGGCGGGAATAAAACACGATATTTCCGGCAGACTCTCCGTGCATCGAGGGTCTGTGCTGATTTCAGATTTAAATAATTTGACTTTTCATTGAAACGGATAATCTTAAAGTAGCGATTGAAATAAATAAACATTTTTAAAAGGAGTGTTTTTATGAGAACCGGAACAATGCTTCTGCTTACCGTTTTTCTTTTCAGTCTGACAGCGTCAACTTCATATGCACAGAGGAGCGATAGCGGAGCTCAGAACATCACCTCAGTTATAAATACCGCCCGCTTTATTCTTTTTGGAGGTTCTTATGTACTAATTGGTGAGCAGAAAGCCGGTGATAACAGGGAAAGCGCGGTCTTTAAACTTGATACTTACACCGGGAAAACATGGATGTTAAAGGTTGAAAAGTCAGTCAATGGACGTGTTGCTTATTGGGTGCTCGTTGATGAGCCCGCCAATATTTCTGCGGACGGCAAGGATGAACAGAAAAAAGACAACGGCCTGAAGAATACAGCTAAGGTGCTGAAAACACTTGATGAATAGCGTGAAACGCTTATTTCTCCTCAAATCTCGATATAGTCTTGATTACTTTGGGATTTGACTTGAGTTCTTTTACCGATTCTACGGCAATGTCTTTAGCAGCCAGATAGACAATGTCCGGCACATCAAAATCAGATTTCACTTCTCCGTGAACAGTTTTTTCCTGATGCAAAGTCAATATCTTTTTCTCACCGGGTTCCTGAATGGTGACCAGCAGATGCAGAGTATATAGTCCTTCCCGCATATCAAGTTCGGACCTGTAAACCTCAATGCGGAGGGTGAATGCGTCAATTACCTCTCCGCCTGGCTGATTGAAAGCCGCATATACTGCATTGCTGAAAGTATCCTTCAGTATCTGCTTCAGAGGATAATGCGCAAGAGAGAAACGCCCCAGCTGTCCCACCATATCGTCAGGACAGATGACTTCCAGTCTGCAAGGCACATTGCTTTTGTTGGCGGCAAGAACACCTTTTTGAGCGGCCGAGAATTCGGCCCCCTGTGGAGAATGCTTGAGATAAAAGATTGAACCGCAGCCTGTGCTGAAAAACAATAACGACAATGTGAATAAATATAATAAAAACTTCATTTTTCAGCTCCTATGGCTCCCCCGCGTTTGATTTTTATGGCTGTGCCTTCAACTGTTGTCCAGACAAATGTTATCACAAGGAAAGACATCGTTGTGTATTCCTCGGTCACTTCGATTAGTCCGTCGGCATGTCTTGAGGCGATTGCGTTGTCCCTGGCATTTTTGGAAGGACTGTCGGGCATAGTCGGTATGAAGAACCAGATTACTCCGGTTGATGTGCCTTTCGTACGGCCAATCACTGTGTATGAGTCTTCAGAAGTAACAGGAGTGGTGGAAGGTGATATCCCAACCACACTGGTACATGCGGGAAGGAGAATCAGAATTATAAGAAATGGAATATGTTTTAGCATCTTAGTCGGCCTTTCCCCTGTTGAACTTTATGGCATCTCCCCGTATGGTGATCTTGTAATAGGTTATCAGTGGAATGCCGGTTATCCAATATGATTTGTTTTCAAGAGTTACATTGATAATGGCGTCGGCTCCATAGTTCTCCTTGGCTGTCAGGAGGGCGTCATATGCACTGCAGGATTTAAGGGGTATCCCGCAGATGGTGACAGCCCCATCGCTTGCTGCGGCATCGGTCTTTGTTATGGTATAGGTGTCTTTTGAGGTGATAGGGACGGTCGAGGGGGCGATTCCACCGGGAGACGTGACACAGCCTGAAAGCATAATGCAAAATACAGAGACTGTCAGCATGACGGTGCAAATGAACTTCACCTTTAACTCCTTGAATGTGATTATAGTATGTTTTTAAATTAATGAGATATGTCTGATTTTCAACGGGACAAGAGGTTTCAGTCTTATTTTATTACTGGAATATAGCGGATATTCCTTTTTGATGACTGGTCAAGTGTATATTTCTTCCCAATATACTTGTCGACTTCATCCGCAAGCTTTGCGGATGTCAGTCTTGTTTCAACTTCAACAACAGAAAAGAGCCGACTGTCGAATTCCCTGAGCCATACGTAGGAAATATTGCTGTTGTTCTTCTGCAGTGCTGCAATCAAATCATCAATGGATTTCTTGTCGATCTGCTTCAGCTCGATCCTTATTTTCGCGCCAAGATCTAGTTCAGTTATCCATTTCGCAATTATTTTCCTGAAAAGTTTATAGGCATTTTCATCTTTCAGTTCGACATCCTGTCCCTCCAATACTTTTGCCATATATTTTCGTGCAAGCTGATTTGGGAGGGTGACCGGATCAAGTCCTTTTGCCTGAAAGGTTGCAGCTGGAAGTTTTACGACAGCAATTGTCTCGCCGGAGTCAGCCCATATTGCCTTAAGATTGAATCCGAATGAGACGTCGCGGGTCTTCATGTCTGGAAAAGGTTCTTCAATTGCACCTATTTCGCCAGTTA
>JBAZRS010000023.1:0-18007 GCA_041662825.1 Victivallales bacterium
CTTCATCTGTCCCCTGCCCACCATAGACATAATTAAGAAATAGCTCATAGTTCATAGCTGTCAGCTAATAACTATGAACTATCAGCTATTAGTATTTAAAAGGAGCCTTCATGTCGATTGCGCTAATATTCGGGGCGAATGGCCAGGACGGCCACTATTTGAGCAGGCTATGCCTTGAAAAGGGAATCCGGCCGTTCGGGATCAGCCGTAGCGGGGATCACATGACAGGCGATGTTTCAGATTATCAGCTGGTCGAAGATCTGATTAGGAAATATTCTCCCTCGCATATATTTCACCTTGCGGCAAATTCCACCACGCAGCATGCTGCGGTTTTTGAAAATCACAGCACGATATCCACCGGAACACTTAACATCCTTGAGGCGGTCCGCCTCCGCGCCCCCCAGGCAAAAGTTTTCATTGCAGGCAGCGGGATTCAATTTAGAAATTCAGGGGCGCCTATATCGGAAAGCGATCCGTTTGAAGCGGCTAATCCATATTCCGTAGCCCGGATTCAATCGGTTTACGCAGCACGCTATTACAGGTCGCTCGGATTGAATGTCTATGTCGGATACCTGTTCCATCATGAAAGCCCCATGCGGAAACCCGCGCATGTGAGCCAGATGATTGCAGGCGCCGCAAGGAGGATCGCAGCCGGCAGCGATGAAAAAATAGAGCTTGGAGATCTGTCGGTTGAAAAGGAATGGACTTTTGCGGGGGACGTTGTCGCCGGCATATTGACTTTGCTTGAACAGGGTGAAGTGCACGAGGCGGTCATAGGCTCAGGCGTTTCATATGCGATTCAGGACTGGCTGGAAATCTGCTTTGCGCTCATTGGAAAGGACTGGCGGAAACATCTCCGGACAAAAGAGGGATTTTCTCCGGAATACAAGCGCCTGCTGTCAAATCCGCATACCATCAATAAGCTCGGATGGAAGCCGGAAATTGACATAAACGCCCTTGCAAGAATGATGGTTCTGGACAATCAGGTTTCGCCTGGGCTGAAGCAATAATTAAACTTTGTCGCGAGCTTTGTCCTGAACTTTGTCGGAAGATTACTCCATGGAAGGAAAAGAGATTCGACGAAGCTTGCGACAAATATGTAGGACGGTTATCTGCCGAAGCAATAACAGAGTTTAACCGGAATAGGAGCATGAAAATGAAAACACAGGCCTCAATCATGGCAATCCTGCTTTCAGCCCAGGTGTTTTATGCGCAAAATACGGCACCGGCAGACAAATCCGCAGCAGAACAGGAGAAACCCAAGACCGTTGTCATAACCAGGGAAACCATAGCCGAGATGAAGAAAAATGAAGTCTCGCCTGCCGTCATCCCCCTTCAGAGCATTGATTACGATACTATCGAGAGCATGTGCCGCCCCATCCTCTCGGACAAAGGTGTCATGGCCTTTGAAGCCAACCGCAATTCCGTCCTTGTCGTCGACAACAAGGAGGTTATTGAAAAGATCAGGGAAATCATACGGGGGCTCGACGTAGCGGCCGCAAACATCAGGATTGACGTTGACTTCCAGAACACGGGCTCAAGCGACAAGGAAAATCTCGACGTGAGGGTCGGTTACGGAAAAGGCGTTAAGCCCAACCAGGTCATAATCGTCAACGACAAAGTCGTCAAACCGAAAAGCATAAGCATCAATGCCGCGGACAGGCATGACACCCGGATAAGGAACAATTCACAGACCATCACCACTATGAGCGGCTCTCCGGCAAGCCTTTTCGTAGGGGAAACCATTGCCGACCCGAGCTGGCTTTATAATTACAAGTTCCTTCCCCCGACAGTTGTCATAGGCGGGGGAAGCACGATCATCATACCTTCCGCGACCCCCGGCTTCGTCATGCGGGACGTAGGCTCAAAGCTCATGGTACTGCCGCGCCTCCGTGATGACGGGCTGATTGACGTGGAGATATACCCCGAAGTCAGTTACGTTGACGGAAAAGGCAAAAGGCAGGCGGTAAGGGTGGAAAGCGTTTCCACAAGAATAACAGTCCGGGACGGTCAACGGATAAGCATCGGAGGCGCAGTAAGCTCCAACCTGGATTTCTACAGGAATCTCTTCGGGCCGAGACTGGTGAGCAGGGACGGAAACACCAATGTGCTGGACATGTATCTCAAAGCCAGCGTGCTCAAGTCCGCCGCGGGACCTGCAGGCGGCAAGATTCCGGACGATCCGCACTCGCTGGAAAACCCTTACAAGTGGAGATAAATTCTGAAACAGAATTTATAAACGCATTTATTCATGAAAGAGTTAATTTAATTAGGCGGCTGGAAGCCGCGACGTTTGAACAATCGAATATCGAACAATTGAATTACGAATATCGAAGTATTGGATATAGAAGGAAAAGAAGATAAGAAAGGAAAAGTTAGAGAAAGTTTGAAGAGGGAATTTTGTTGGAGTTCAAGCTTCAGCTTGTCCCGATATTATCAAACATTGAAATTCCTTAATGTGGACTTAACCGGCTTCGCCGAGACTTTTTTGACGCGAAGCGTCTTTCGGAGTTCGCTGTGTCAGCAGCGCTTTTAGATGATTCCAAAGCGGCGCTCACCAGGCTTTGCTTAGAAGCTTCGCCAAGGCAGGCACGCCGCACTCCAAAAGATTGCTACGCAACCATAAAGACAAAGGCAATATAATTTCCCATACGTCGGCATCTTGGACACTTATACTCCAAATAAAAAGAAAGGGACTACGCCAATGGACGCCATAGAAGTTCTGAAAAAGCGCAGGAGCATCAGGAAGTACCTGGACAAAACGGTTTTGAAAAAAGATCTTGAAACCCTTGTTGACTGCGGAAGGCTTGCGGCTACTGCACGAAACGTCCAGCCGTGCGAATTTGTAGTTGTCACCGAACTGAAAACACGCAGGAAGATTGCAGACATCACCGAATTCGGGAAATTCATTGCGGAAGCGCCGGCATGCGTCTGTGTTTTTTCACAGGACACTAAATACTATCTCGAAGACGGATCCGCGGCTACGGAAAACATCCTGCTCGCAGCAAGGGCGCTCGGACTCGGTTCATGCTGGGTCGCAGGGGACAAAAAGCCGTACGCCGGCGACATCGCGGAACTTCTCGGAGTGCCGTCCGGATTCAAACTTGTAAGTTTGATAGCCGTCGGCTATACTGACGATTTGGACCAGAAATGCATGAAGCGCCCGCTGGGCGAAGTGCTGCACTGGGAGAAATTTCAAGTCAATGAACGTCCAACATCGAACATTCAACATTGAACGTCGAATTGAAAAATACTTATCCATTCGATGTTCAATGTTCAATGTTGGGTGTTCAATGTTCAATGTTCAATTTTTCCATAAAGGACTATCATGCTTGAGAACTGCAAGATATTGAAAAACGAAAACCTCGGGGAATCCTACATGCGCGTCGTATTTTCGGCGCCGGAAATTTGCCCGAAGGTGAAACCGGGGCAGTTTGTCCATGTTCAAATCGCCAGTCTGCGGGACAGGATCCTCCGCAGGCCGTTCAGCATCTGCGATGTCAACAGGAATGGCGAGCTTACCGTATATACAAGACGGTAGGTGAAGGGACTGCGGTCCTCGCAACTCTCCCGCCTGGCACTGAATGCAGCATTATGGGGCCCCAGGGAATCCCATTTTCCGTTCCCGGAAAAAACGAAGTGCCTGTTATTGTTGCCGGCGGATACGGTTCGGCCGCCACTTATATCCTGGCAAAAAGCTCCCCGGCTCCTGGCAAGATCCTGATGGGTGCCAGGACCTCCTCGGATCTGCTCCTGATAGACAAGTTCAAGAAGACTGGCTTTGACGTTCTCCTGGCCACCGAAGACGGTTCGGCCGGAGTGAAGGGATACGTTACAAAACTTCTGGAGGAGCTTATTGAAAAGACTCCTTCAGATAATCTAAAATTCTACGGATGCGGTCCGCACGGGATGCTTATGGCCACGGGAAAGCTGCTCCTTCAGAACGGACTCGACGGGGAACTGAGCCTCGACCATCTGATGTGCTGCGGAATCGGCGCCTGCTACGCCTGTGTCGTCAAAATCAAAGATGAAACGAGGAGCGACGGCTGGCGCTATACCAGAACCTGCAAGGAAGGTCCGGTATTCAATGCGAAAGTCATTTACTACGACTGATGCGGGCTTCGCCCGCAGAACAAAAGTCTGAAAAGGCACATAGTGGCAAAGGCACATAGTTTTAGAAGGAAAAATGAAGAATGTCAGGTTTTCATAATTATCTAAACAACTCTGCGCCTTTGTGCCTTAGTCACTATCTTATCAGTGTTATGTTAGTGCAGACTGGTGGTTGAAACTCTTATTTTCGTGTATCTTGTGTTTTTAGTGGTTAATTTTATAGGGTTCTCTTCTTCTTGCATCTTCACCCGGAATTGAACTTTTTCATTATTGCGTTGTCTAAACAGCTTATAATTTAGCAAAAGGAGTTTATATCATGGAACAGCAGGAACTTCAGGAGCTTCAGTGCAGAATACGCGAGTCCTCCCATTTCATCCAACCGGTTAAAACCGAAATAGGAAGGATAATCGTCGGACAGGAGAAACTTGTGAACAGCCTGATCCTGGCGCTGATTTCGGACGGCCACATCCTTATCGAAGGCCTTCCCGGCCTTGCAAAAACCCTGGCGGTAAAAACCCTCTCCCAGTCGCTGAACGGCACATTTTCGAGAATACAGTTCACCCCCGACCTCCTGCCTGCCGACCTGATAGGGACAAACATCTACAATCAGCAGACCCACACTTTCAGCGTGAAAATCGGACCGGTCTTCGCAAACATAGTCCTCGCAGATGAAATCAACCGCGCTCCGGCGAAAGTGCAGAGCGCACTGCTCGAATGCATGCAGGAGAAACAGGTGACTATCGCCGGAATCAGGCATGAGATGCCCAGGCCTTTCCTCGTAATGGCCACACAGAACCCCATTGAACATGAAGGCACATACTCGCTCCCCGAAGCCCAGGTGGACCGCTTCATGTTCAAACTGGAAATAGAATACCCCAGCAGGGGCGAGGAGAAGGCGATAGTAAACAGGATGGCCCACACCGACATGAACCTCAACGCCCTTTCCGTAGCGACATTGGAGGACATCAAAAGGGCGAGGGAGTGGGTGGACAAGGTTTACATTGATGAAAAAATAATCGATTACATCCTCGACATAGTCATAGCCACCCGCCCGGACAAGCACAAGGAGCTTTCCCCGCGCCAGGCAGATGCAAAACTCGGCTACCTCAAGAATTACATCCAGTACGGCGCATCGCCCAGGGCGGCAATCATGGCGACCGTAGCCGCAAAGGCGTCAGCATTCATGGAAGGACGCGCATATGTCGTCCCCCAGGATGTGAAAAACATCATTCCGGATATTCTCAGGCACAGGATCATACTCACCTATGAAGCCGAGGCGGAGGAAATCACCAGCAACGAAATCGTGAAGAGGATTCTAGACGAACTGAGGACGCCGTAAACGAATTACGAATTACGAATTACGAATTACGAATTACGAATTACGAATTACGGGTTACGGGTTACGAATCTCGGGTTGCAAAACAGATAAGCCGGATAAAATGATCAATACAAAGGACATAATTGCGCAGGTCAGAAGGATCGAAATACGGACCAGGCGTATTGTCGACGACATCACCGCAGGCGCCTATCACAGCGTGTTCAAGGGGCGCGGCATCGAGTTCGACGAGGTGCGCGAATACACCCCGGAAGACGATGTCAGGGACATTGACTGGAATGTCACAGCCAGAATGGGCTCGCCGTTCATCAAAAAGTACATTGAGGAGCGGGAACTTACCGTGATGCTTGCAATTGAGGAACAAGGCGAAAAACGAACACGCCGTCGAAATAGCCTCCCTGCTGGCATTCAGCGCAATCCGCAACAACGACAAGGTGGGCCTCCTCATCTTCACCGACAGAACCGAGCTTTACCTCCCTCCCCGCTCCGGGAAAACCCACGGGCTGAGGCTGATACGCGAACTCCTCGCCAGAAAACCGAAGGGAAAGGGCACGGATATCGCGGCCGCACTCAACAACCTCATGCACATGCTCAACAAGAGGGCTGTCGTATTCCTGATCAGCGATTTCATGGATGACAAGGATTTCTCAAAGCGGCTGATGATTGCAAACAAGAGGCACGATGTGATCGCAGTCAGGATCCTTGATCCGGCGGAAAGCAAGTGGCCGGGCACGTCAAGCATATCGCTGGAGGATTCGGAGAACGGGAGAATCCTGGACTTGTTCATTCCCGGAAAGATTTTTTCAGACGGGTTTGCCAGACGCACGGAAAACATCCGCCAGGCAAACGAAACCGTGTTCAAACGCGCAAAAGTTGATCTCATCGACATATTGTGCGGAGATGACTTCGTGAAACCGCTTGTGAAGTTCTTCCGTCAGCGGGAACAGTTCGGAAGATGATTTTTTTATAAATAACATGATCAACAAATCTAAAAAAATAATACGGATAATTTCCCTGCTTGCGGGACTGGCCGCACTTGCGATATTCGCATCGGCGGCCTTCAAGTACTTCCAGGTCAGGAACTCCCACCAGGTTGTACCCGCACCGGTATTTTCGCTCATTCCTCCGAAAGACATAAAACTGGGCGATATTGTCCAGGCCACGGCAAATCTCAAGTGCCCCTGGAACCGCCGCCCCGTAAACGCTTCCGTTACGCCCGGCAAAGGCTCTCAGACTGTTGATAATGCCGGAATAAGGATCAACAGAATCGGCTGGGGCTATTGGAACTGGAATATTTCAGTTAAAATCCAGCCTTTTATGGATGGCAGGATAGAGGACGGGAAAATAAATATTGAGCTGAACCCGCCGCGCCCCGAAGACGAGCAGAAAGAAATCACCGCCTCAATTCCAGGCTTTGAAGCCGGAGCGATTGACACCGGAAAATCCCCGGAGCTTGCAATAGCCGGAAGCATAACCAGGAAAGTGCTTTCCTCCAAACTTCTTATCATCTCCGCAATTGTCTTTCTGATCATAACATTGATAGTCCTTTTTTTCCGACTTAGGAAAAAAAGGGGAGCCGAATCAGTTGCGCCCCCCCCCTGGGACATCGCCCTCCTTGAATTCAGCAGGCTCCGCGCTCAACTCAAGGAGCACCGTGTCACACCGGTAATATGCGTTTTCAAACTTTCAGACATCATCCGGACTTATCTTGAAAAAAGATTCTCCCTGCACGCCCCGATGCAGACTACAGACGAGTTCCTTGAGGATTTAAAACGCGAAAAAAGCCCGCTGAACCCGGATGACAAAGATTTCCTGAAGAAATTCATGACGGCTTCCGACCTTGTGAAGTTCGCAAATCTCCCCGCCGACGCCGCTGTCATCGAGAGCGCGATAAACAAGGCGGAGACTTTAGTCAGAACGACCAAACCGGCGGAGGAGCCAAAATAAAATTGAACATTGAACATCCAACATTCAACTTTGAACATCGAACATCCTCCGTCGCTAAGAAGCTATGGGGGACAGGTCGAATTAAAATTGAATACATTCGAAGTTGGAAGTTTCCGCCGCGGCGGATTGAATGTTCGATGTTATAATCAAGGAATTTAAACAAATGAATTTCGCATATCCATGGATGCTGCTCCTTTATATCCCGCTGACAGGGCTGCTGCTTTACGCCCTGAAAAGGAAAAATCCCACCGTGATAATCTCGTCCGTGAAACCTTTTTCAGCAGGGACTGCTGAAAAAGGTTTTAATCTCAGGTCGAATATCCCGCTGTTCCTCTATGCGATAGCCACGGCAATCCTGATCCTGGCCCTCTCGCGTCCCCAGGAGGGGATTGAGGAACTCAAACAAAGAGCCGAGGGAATCGACATTATGATTGCCATTGATGTTTCAGGGAGCATGCAGTCCCTTGACGTTCCCGAGAAATACACGAACGGGAGAGAGGTGGCATCAGCCATCAACTCGGGAAAACTGAAACCCAGGATCGACATAGCCAAGGAGGAAATCAAGAAGTTCATTGAGAAAAGGCCTAATGACAGGATAGGCCTTGTCGCCTTCGCCCCCCTCCCCTATGTGGCATGTCCGCCCACACTCGACCACGCCTGGCTTTTCGCGCATCTGGAAAGGCTGCAACCCGGAATCATAGGGGACTCCACCGGAATCGCAGGCCCCATAACCAGCGCGGTAAACCGCCTGAAAAGCTGTGACTCAAAACGGAAAGTTCTCGTCCTGTTCACCGACGGGAAGAACAATGTGAACGCCCAGATAACCCCGCTCCAGGCTGCGAAACTCGCAAAGACTTTCGACATCATCGCGTACACGGTCGGCATCGGGAGCAAGAACTCATTCATCATCCAGGACGGTTTCATGGGCAAGCAGCTCGTGCCGTTAAAAGGTGAGTTTGACGAAAAACTCCTCATGGAAATAGCAGATACAACCGGAGGCAGATATTTCACCGCATCGGATGCCGAAGGCCTTCAGAAGACCATGGATGAAATAGACAAGCTTGAAAAGACGAGCCTTGAACAACCGCGTTTTGTAGACTACAGGGAACTCGCCCCGCCGCTTATAGTCACAGCCCTGGCAATAATCCTTGCCGGATTCATCCTCAGCTCGACAGTCCTGCTGAAAATACCGTAATTTCAGGCCTCCCCCCTCGAAACCGCAGCTGCATTGTTTCAGTTCCGGGCAATTATTTATCCGTCTGCGCCTTGTTTGCCATCATGACAATAAAGGGATATCTCCAGTAACCGAAGCGTTCATTGGTCTTCAAGTCAGGAAAGAAACGGAGGTAATTTTCAATTCTCTCCCTCGGATCAGAACCGAAACGGAAATCCAATCTGCGGGCTGTAATGAGGACATACTTATACAGATCCTGATTTGCGGGCTTGTAGTCCTGGGGCTCTGCGGGGACTCCATACGAATAGTTATGAATGCAGCTCTCGATCTGTTCCGGCCATATTCCATCTCTTGATGATTTATCCTTGAGCAGATCTGCAAAACTTTTCCCGGCCCAGATTTTCCCGAACGTCATGTCGACAGTAACCACAGCGCCAGCCTTCCTGAATTCACAGAGGAGATGCAGCTGTTCACCTTTTTCGTTGAACAGCGATACGGTCTGAGCCTCAAAACCCTCCTGATACGCCATTTCGCAGAGCAGTCTTGTCAATTCCTGCGTGTTCCCGCATCCCTTCATGAGTATTTCAGCCGGCGAGTCTGACTGACGCCCGGGCTCCTCATCGGATTTAAGCCTTACCGCCCCCTGCAGGAACTCGAACATTGCGGTAATGGAAGGAGGCTTGTCTTTGAATTCATTTGAGAGCAGGCCTTTTATGACAAAGGCTGATTCCCACCTGAGGAAATCGGCCTTGCCGGGATACGCGTTGAAATAGGCCGGATCAAGTTTCATCTGGCCTGCAATTATCAGGTAATCTGTACCCGGTTTCAGTGACGGCGGCCTGCATTGGAGGATTTTGCCTGCGGAAGCAATGGCTTTTTCCATATCCCCCTTTTCAACGGAGTCAATCCACGTTTGCACGTCACTCAAAGAAGGATACGGAGAGGCGGGGGCGGGAAGCAACTTCACTGAAAACAGCAGCGCGGCCACTGAAATCAGCGTTACGGCAAGTGCAAGATAATAACCTCTGACTTCTTGTTTCATTCCCCCCCTTTAAATTCAGACCTGCTTTTTGTCCGCATCAGTCCCCAAAGCAAAACGGCCAGGGCGGCGTAAACGACAAAGAGAAGCATGAAATATGAGCAGTTGTTTACTGCGGAAGTGAAGTTATAGGCGGTGATTTCATGACGCAACTGGAAAGATGACCTGAGGTGCCTGATCTGAAAGATTAACGAGTAGGCAAATGTCATGACGAACATGAGAATAAACAGGGCATAGGCGTATTTGCTTTTGAAGCGCAATGAGAGCTCCTCGACGGAGGCGAACACCTCAGCGACTACCGGCGCAAGAAGGGGCACCGCGAAAAGCATGTGCCTGTAATTAAGGTCAATGCCACCAGTGCAAAGCGTGTATGAAAATATGCCTGCGGCTGAAAAAATGAATCCGGCGAGGAAAAAGACGAGTTCGGCGGAGGGCTTTTTTTTCAGGACGGGATACGTGAAGGGGAGCAGAAAGGCGAAGAGCAGGAAGACCGATCCCCCGAAAAGAGTGACATATTCCGGCGAAAGGGCGACTGTCCCGTCGGCAAGAGTGACATATTTCGGGGAACAGAAAAGGAGGGTTCTGGCATTGTAGAGGAAATCAGTCCCGAAAAATATGGAACCGAAATTGTGATAGAACACATATGTGCTGTGATGGAATTGCGCAAGGGAGAAAAAGCCCCCGAAATTGATGTAGTTATAGGACATCAGGATTATGGCCGGGATTGCTCCGGAAACCAGGAACACCGCGATATGGCTGATCCGCATGAAATCCTTGCGGCACCTGTAAAGATAGAAGATCAAAAGGGGGAGGAAAAGGAAAACGGTCATGTATTCGCTGATCACTGCATATGCCAGAAAGAATGTTGAAGCGCACAGAAAATGTTTCCCCTTATCCCTGGCGTAGCGTATTGCGAACATGTACGACAATGTCACAAGAAGGGCGGCAAAGATATGGGAATACAGCAGTGTTCCGTATTTGAGGAGAATCGTGCCCAGGCAAAAACTCAAGGCGACAAGCGCCGACACGTGGGCTTTATAGGACAATTGCCTTAAAAGGAAGAATATGGCAAGGAAGATGACGGCACAGCAGAAGGCCGGAGCAAGTTGAAGCAGGCATATGCGCTGGTCTTCCTGATAGTCCGTCTTCAAGAATGCAAAACTGTCGAAGTTGATCATCTGCATGAAGTCTTTTACAGGATACAGCGCGTAATTGAACATGTATAGGAAAAACGCAAATCCGGGCGCGCGGTCGGAATATGTCTTCCCTGAAGAGACAGCCGAATCATGTTTTGCAAACCTGACATTCTCTTCCAGTTCAAAGCTCCCGTGTTCCACCATTGTGTTGACAAGGGCGAAATGACTGCCGTCGTTAGAGCATGTCAGGCCCGAATTAAGGCTGTAGAGGAAAACCATAAGAAAATATATGGCAAGCAGACAGTATAGGAGATTCCTGTTCATTGAGATTCCGATTTACATTTTGTTCGAAAATAATATGGCTGCCTCCCAAAATCAAGACAAGCTCCAAGAAGAACCGCAAAATACTGTCCTTGCACATCAACCCGAAATAGGATCGAACAAAAAAATGACAAATCCCGAAAGAACAGATCCGGAAGGATTGCCAATCGTCTCAAAATAGAATAGAGACTCCAACGGTTTTATCCCGTTGGTGAATAAGATTGGGAGGCTAGGTGGCGCTCGCCCCAGCCTCCCAATCTTATTCACCACCGACACAAGGTCGGAGGGGTCTATAAAATTATGAGGCGATTAGTAATTCGTCCCCGGAGACACCCTTGCGCTTGAGCCACCATTCGGATAAAACAGCAATAATTGGTATTGCCATTATTTATTATCTATTTATAATTATTACATTTTCATAGCATCATGTATTGACACGGGATGTTTTTTATTATATAATGGAATTAATTGGTATTACCTTTATCATCTATTGGACTGATTATGAACGCCAGCAAGCCAGACATTATTGTTTTCATGACGGATCAGCAGCATTGCCGGACGATTGGCGGCAGGTCCGTCTGCAAGACACCGAATCTGAATGCACTCCTTCAGTCAGGGACTCTGTTCGACAACGCCTTCTGTCCCACGCCGATCTGTACGCCATCCAGGGCGTCCTGCCAGACAGGACTGCTTCCGCATCAGCACAGGCTTGTCCACAACACTCACAGGAATTACCATATCCTAGAAGATCTGCCGACCGGAACGAAAACGCTCGGAAATATTTTCTCAGATGCCGGCTATCAGACAGGCTACGCGGGCAAATGGCATGTCGGGAAAAACAAGACTCCACTTGATTTCGGCTATAAGCATTTTCCTCAGACACGGCAGCATAAGGCTGATGCCAATTCCCACAAAGACCCGGTTTTTATCCCGGGAACATCAGGTAAATCCATAATATCCGCCGTCAGCCAAACAAGCAGGGAAAACACCGAACCTTTTCTTGTTGCCGAAACAGCTGATTCCCTTATAAGGGATTTCAGCGGCCGCAGCGAACCCTTCTTTCTGTTTATTTCAACCTTAAGTCCTCACGTGCCATGGATATGCCCGAAAGAATATGCCGACCTTTACAACCCCGGAGAGATCGACGCCCCCTCCAGTTACAGTCGGGGGATGACCGGCAAACCATATTCATATAAGCATCATTACAACGGACATAACGACTGCAGGTTTCCTGATGATTGGAAGAGCATTGCGGTCTCAATCGCCCGTTACTACGGGATATGCACACTCATAGACGATGCGTTTGGAGCGATAATCGAGTCATTGAAGAGAAACGGGCGCTTCGACAACACATGGATAATCTTCACCTCAGATCACGGTGAAATGCTCGGAGAACACGGAATGATTGGCAAGGGTGAATATCTTCTCGACGATCTTATAAGGATTCCCCTTGCCATCAAAGCGCCCGCGGGAATCCCATCCAGGATACACGCTGACGAGTTTGTCGGGCTCACGGATATTTTTGCGACTCTCGCAGACGCCGCAGGATTGAAAACGGAAATCCCCGCTTCAAGCCGGAGCCTGCTTCCCTTGCTGGAGAAAGCAGGCAGCAGGGAAATATTCCCCGACGAGATGGTCACGGAACATCACGGCAGCATGTTCTTCAACACAGTCCGCGCCCTGCGGACTGCCGACTTCAAATATGTGTTCAGGGCGCATGAGGATGATGAGCTCTACGATTTGAAGAAAGATCCCGGGGAAATGGTCAATCTTGTTGCAGACAGTAATTACGCCCCGACCCTTCTCCAGATGAGGAAAAGACTTGTTGAAAAGATGACTGATAGCGGCGACATGGCGGCAAAGGGGGCGGAATCAGAACTGTTTTTAAATCCTTCGGGTGGGAAATAGATTTCATCCGTAAACCAAGCTCGAAATCCGAATATCGAAATCCGAAACAAATTGGGGATTAATGAAAATTCAAATGTTTCAAACATTGTTTGGGAAATTAAAGACTTTATTTTTTCGGGCTTGTTTCGTATTTCGTGCTTCGGATTTCGGATTTTAATTTTCATGCAACGAAGACGCAGGATTGTGAAATGAAAAACTGAGGAGAATCAAATATGTCCAGGCGAACCAATGAAATAAAGACAAAACTGGAGAGGCTGATCATCGACCTGAAAATGGAAGGGCGCTCCCAGCTTCCGCCAGAAAGGAAACTGTGCGAGGACTTCGGAGTCTCCAGGATAACTGCCGGAAAGGCGATAGCACAGCTTGTCAATGAGGGAATACTCAATAGGAGGCAGGGCAGCGGCACATTCATCACGGACTCAGATGCGGCCCCGAAAGATTCGGTGATAGGCGTGCTTCTGAGAACCGCTTATTTCGGCAATGACCCGCATTTCCACACCCTGATCGACGCACTGTCGGAAAAAACCGAAGGCCGGAGGACCAGCATCCAGATCATAGACAGGGTGTTGGAACAGTTCAGGGAAAGTGAAAACTCAAACAGGATTGTCAAGGCGATAGGGACGGGGCTCTTGAACGGACTTATAATCGTAAGCAGGATGCCGTCGGAAATCATTGTCAGGCTCAACAGGGCGACTCCCCTTGTCGTACTCGGCAACCATGCGGGATCCGGAGACATCGCCTGCGTTTACTCCGATGATGCGATGGCTGGATTTATCGGAACCAAGAAACTTGTCGATTCGGGCCACAGGAAAATCCTCTATATGACGGAGAATTTCGAACTGCCCGACTCGCAGGTCCGCCTGACGGGCTGCAGGATAGCGCTGAAGGCGGCGGGACTGCCGGAACCTTCAGTGCTTGAAACCGGAATCTCGGAACAGACTCTGAAAAAGAGGCTGATCGAGATAATCAAGAACGAGAAATTCACCGCCATCTATTCCCGGACTACAAAGCTTGCGGATTACGCCATTGAAATAATTACGGGGGAAGGCCTCCGGGTTCCCGAGGATGTGTCCGTTGTCGGAACAGGCGTATACGACAACAGTGAGAACGGATTCTCGAAAATTACGGCGGTTGACCTTAAATGGAGGCTCATGGCCGGTACAGCCTATGAGATGCTGTTCTCAATGATGGCCGGAAAGACAATCAAAAGGAAAAACATCATGATAGAACCGGAACTTAAGGAAGGGAAAACGGTATGCAAGATAAAATAAGGAAAAGCCTCGACTTGGCGTGCGGATGGCTTTCCGGCCCCGGGATTGTAGGGAAAGACGACGAAGTGTCTTCCGACAGCAGGAAAAGGCACGCCCACAAATTCTGGAAGGGCGCGGTAAAAGGCGAATACAAACTTGCCGAGGGGAAATGGGGTTTCTTCTGTCCGACATGGCATACGGGCCAGGCTCTGAAATCCCTGGTCTCGGCTTCCGAACACCTCGGCTCCAGACACATGGAGACCGCGGAAATGATGGCCGAGTTTCTCCTGAGGAACCAGATTGCATCGGGCTCCGACAAGGGGCTTCTCCTCGCCTATGAGGACTTCCCTTCATTGATCAACACATCCGCCCAGATTGAAGCGCTCGGGGGGCTCTTCGCCCTTTCAGAGAAGACCGGAGACGGCAGATACAGGGATGCAGCTCTGAGAACGGTGGAATGGGTCGCTTCAAAATCCTACATCAAAGGCGAAGGAATCTTCAGGGACCTTTATGATCCCGTGAAAAAGAAATTCACAACGTATCGCCACTGGTGCAAAGGACGCCCGCTTCTTGACGACGGGATTTTTGTGACCGCAAAAAGGCTGACAGGGAAAAGGGAATATCTCGACATCGCACTGGAAACGGCCGAGTATCTTCTGAAAAACGAGAATCCTTCCGGGAACTGGGTCTTGATCCAGCCTTCGCAGCCGTATCAGGGATTCATCCATCCGCGCCATGCGTACTGGTGGGGAAACCCCATGATCGACCTTTATGACGAAACAGGAGACACGAGGTATCTGATGTGTTTCAAAAGGGCTGCCGCATGGTACAGGAAGGCCCTCAGGCGGGACGGCGGCTTTTTCAGGAACACCGACACTGAATTCCAGACGCCCACCTTCGGCTCGTGCACTTCGGGAAGCGCATGTGCGGCCATCATGCTTCTGGAGGCTTATGCCAGATATGAGGACTGCAATCTGCTTCCCTCCATCGAGAAGGCGATCGGATTCTGCATGAAAATGCAGTTCTCGGAAAAGGCCGAGGATGAGAACGTAAGGGGTGCGGTAATCGAGTCGGTGACCATGCCAGACGGAACCGGGCAGAGTCCGTATTATGTCCGCGACACGGCAGTTATTTTCACAATCCAGGCAATCTCAAAATTTTTAAGTGTAAAATCAATAAAAAAGGAGGGCGTATCATGAAAACCCAAATGTCGGAAAATCACAATCCAAAGATTAAATTCTTTGCCCGCAAAGAATTTACACTCATCGAGCTCCTCGTTGTGATTGCGATCATCGCTATTCTCGCCTCGATGCTGCTGCCCGCCCTGAAAAACGCCAAGGAGATGGCAGTGAAAAGCCTCTGCATGAGCAATATGCGGCAGATCGGCCTGGCCGCCAACCTCTATGCCAATGATTACAACGGCAATATTCCGGAGAAGCATGCAAATGCCGCAGAAGCCCTTTACGGCAACTACCTGTGGCGCGGCATAGTCACACCGGAAGACTACGGCCCGCTGGGAAGGCTGGCCGCCGGCTTCAAAACATCAGGTAAAGGCGACTACCTGTCAAATCTGGATCTTTTCCTCTGCCCCGGCTTTACCGTATTTGCAGGAAACTATGTGGGATACGGACAGGGGGCGGATCTGCTGCGAGGCGCAAAAACCAACTTCGAGACCGCCGGCGCACGCTGCTGGTCGGCTTACGCGGTCAATGTCTGGACTGCCGACACGCCCAGCGCATCTGAACCGATTATCGGCCCATACGGCAAAGTCATCAGCGGTAAAATCGACAGGGCTGTCGCAAAAAACCTGATATTCGTATCTGACATCTTCCTTGTATCCGGCGCCAACCTTTATTCATGTCATTCATCAAAAGCCTATCCTTCAAAATTAAATCTTGTCGGTTACGACGGCGCAGCGATTACTGGCAAGACCGACAGCAGCTTCTGCGGCCCGGCGGCCCGCTGCACATCCAACTATTACTATTCCGACCACCTGTGGCGCAAACAAAACATGACGACCATTGATAAATGACATCTGGAAGGGATTTGAAATGATTAGTCTCTTAAAAGTTAAATCTTGTATTTTCAACGCAAGATTTATTCCTGCGCGAAGCGCATTCCTTATCTTCCTTATTTGGTTCCGGCTATGCCGGGTTGGGATAAAAGGCATTGTCATGTCTTTGGCGCTTACCTTGCCATTGCTGTTCGTGAATTCACTTTGCGGTACGAGCACGCTTCTGGCGGCCGATGAACGCGAACCCCCTTCGAAAGAAAAGCTCCTGGTGGCGATTTATATTGACAACGTGAACGGGGACGACTCCCGAAACGGCGGCGACACATCCAGTGCTGTCAAAACCTTCAAACGCGCCTTGCTCCTTGTTGCGCCCACCGGAACCCTGCACCTCAAGAACAATAGCGAACCTTACCGTGAAACGCTGGCATTGAACTCTTTGGGAGAAGAGGACAAGCCGTTTACAGTCGAAGGCAACGGTTCCACCATTGATTTGGGAAACGACGCTTCCGCAGGACCGTGGGAAGCCGACGGCGACGCCTTTGTCCTGAAAGGCGATTACGGTGTTACCACCGAGCGTAAAGCTCTCAATCAAAAGGCGCTGATCTTCTTAAACGGCACCCCGCTTTCAGTACCGCGTCTTTATGACCGCGAACTGTCGGCGGCTCTGAAGCCGGGAGAGGTGAACTTCACTGCCGACGGAAAACTGCGCGTCCGTTTCCCGGAAGGAGTCTCCCCTGCAGGAGCTAAAATAATGCTTCCCGGAACCGGCAACAGCTGCGTCACAGTCAGCAACTCGTCCGCCGTCATTCGCAACCTGACTGTGCAGCACGCCGGCAACGACGGCTTCGGCATCTCGGGCAAAGCCAAGACCCTTCTACTGGAAAAGGTGCGGGCCCTGTGGAACTCGGATGAAGGCATCAGCGCCCACGGGGATTCACGGGTCGTGGTCAGGGATTCCATCCTGATCGGCAACGGCTCGAAGGCGGGCGGCGCATTCGATGTGGACAATACTGTAACCTCATATGAACGGGTTCTGTCAATGCGCAACCGCAACCGGCCGATTGGCGCCACCAATGCAAGTCTGACGATTAGCGACTGCCTCAGCATTGCCAACGGCAACGGATTTCCGGAAACCGGAAAAGGCATATTGACCTTGAAGAACAGTGCGGATTTCAAGAGCATGCCGGAAACGGTTCCGGACAACCTGAAGAAACTGCTGGAGCTTGCCAAGACCGTGCCGCTGAAACCTTGAGTATGAAGAAATTCATGGAACGCCGGCACCTTGCCGGCATGGTTAAAAAATGTGGTACAGGCGTCTCGCCTGTGTTTAAATTAGGCGGCTTAAAGCCGCAACTCTGTTAAAAATAAGACACACTAAAGTGTGTACTCCAAAATTTGGAGTCCAGCCTTTAGGCTGTCTTGATATTCAGCAACTTTGAAATTCCTTAACGTCAAGATAAGAACAGGCGAGAGGCCTGTACCACATTAAAAGAGATGCCGGGAATCTGTCGTCGTCCCAAGATAATTGTATGATTTTCTGAGTTCTCTGTAATTATTAATTGCTCGAATAGGGTAGCACAGACATTCCTGTCTGTGATTGAAAATGAAATTTGAATCTACAGACAGGAATGTCTGTGCTTCTTTCAAGACAAAACAAAATTTACATAGGGAGATTAAAAATGACCAGACGGAGAGTTTTTGCGACAATCGCAATGGCCACGGTTCTAATGCTGTCTATATCGGATAACGTGTCCGGCGCCAATGAGAAAAAG
>JBAZRS010000024.1:0-17835 GCA_041662825.1 Victivallales bacterium
GCTCATAAAAGAGCATTTCGGACAGGATAAATGCGGTTATGCCTATCCGGGCGGCGATTACAATGACGAAGTCAAGATTGCGGTGCGCGATGCCGGATATCTCTACGCCCGCACCTGCAAGAACATAGACGGAATATTGCCCCTGGACGATCCGATGGCGTTGCATTCCCACTGCCATTTCCTCAGTCCTGAATTCTGGAGCAAGTATGAAAAGGTCAGGGAGAGCAACGGCATATTCTATTTCTGGGGCCATTCATATGAGATGAAGGATGACAATGTTCTTTGGAGCGATTTTGAATCCAAGCTTGCAAGGATTTCAAACGATCCCAAGGTTGAGTGGATAGATATCATTGATCTGTTCGTGTGAGGGATGCAAGAATTACCTATGACAGATTTAACGCTAGAAGCGTGTAGTAATATAGCCTATGCTTTTAACCATAGGGTCTGTAAGGAATGGTGTTAAGTGAAGGATTGTTTGAGAGTAGCGCGGGTCTATCTGACCCGCGGATCTCGGGTCATCCGCCGCGGCGGACGAGTTACTTCTACAGAAAACCTTATCCCTTTGGGATTAAGAATGGAGAAAATAATGTTAATCCTGTTATCCTGTCAAAATGTTTTTAATCTTATATCGAAGGAATTAAAATGAAAACTGAGAAGGCAAACAAAGTTGGCAAACTGCAGGGCAGGCTTGAACACATGTTTGAAAAACTTGTGGACGGTGGATATGAACTCGGCATCCAAGGCGCAGTCTATCTGGAAGGCGAACTGGTTGCCGACGTATGTGTCGGAAGGGTGTCGTCTAAATCAAACAGCAAAGTCGCTTCCGACACATTATTCCCGGTCTGCTCGACAGGTAAGGGTATAGTTTCAACGATAGTTCACATTCTTGCTGAACGCGGAATCATAGACTACGGCAAACCGGTAGCCGAATATTGGCCTGAGTTCGGCGTGAACGGCAAAGATGTGATAACAGTGCGGCAGGCGTTGTCCCATCAGGCAGGCATTCCGCAAGTTCCGGAGTTCCGTTCATTCGACGAGGCTTGTGATTTCGACTCCGCCTGTGCCAGGGTGGCTGAACTGACTCCGCAATGGAAGCCGGGTTCCACTATGCAATACCATTCCCGCAGCTGGGGCTGGATTGTCGGAGGTCTGGCGCAGAAAGCCGCCGGACGCCCGCTCCAGAGGCTGCTGCTTGAGGAAGTGACGAATCCGCTCGGGATAGACAAGGAAATGTTTTTCGGAATCACGGATGATGCCGACAAACGGTTCTCCCCGTTTGAAGCGCATCCCATACAGAAGGAGCAATGCACCACGGCGCCTATAACAAATGCTCCTCCGCCTACTGGGACAATCCCCGAACTTGTTTTGCCTTTGATGGATTTTGTAAACCTGCCGAAAGTCAGACACTGCTGCATGCCTGCAGTCAACGGCATAATGTCGGCAAAGGCCATTGCGAAACACTATGCGGCGCTGCTCGGTGAAGTAGACGGCGTAAGGCTTATTCCGGAGAGACGCCTTGAAATCGCAACGACGCGCGTGACGGAGGAGGGGACGACCCCGCTTTGTTTCGGACACGGCTTCGGCCTGGGTTACTGCCTTAAAGGTCCCGCATCAGACATGGGGGCGTTCTTCGGACACGGCGGCGCCGGAGGTTCTGAGGGAATGGGGAACCGTGCCATGGGAATGGGGATCGGTTTGACAAAGAACCGCATGGACACCCATGTCAACGCCCCGGACCACACAAACTGGCTTTTCATAAACGAGATTATGAACGTCCTCGGCCATGAAGGCGACGGCGGATTCTATAAAAAATGAGGTTTACAGAATGAATAAAACTGATTGGTTTGTCGAGGCCCGTTTCGGGTTGTTTCTGCATTGGGGGATTTATGCGATCCCGGCTCGCGGGGAATGGACTTATGCCGTGGACAAATGGCCTCCCGGAGAATACGAAAACAATATGCACAAGTTCAATCCGGTGGAGTTCGATCCGGCCGAATGGGCGCGTCTTGCCAGGGCCGCCGGGATGAAATATGTGGTGTTCACGACCCGTCACCACGATGGGTTTTGCATGTTCGACAGTCATTATACAGACTACAAAATCACCAATACCCCTTATGGCAAAGACATCACGCGGATGCTGGTAGAGGCGTTCCGTGCGGAAGGCCTTCGGATCGGGTTCTATCATTCGCTGCCCGACTGGCGGCATCCCGGCTGGTCGGATCAGGAGAGTCCGGAATATATTCAAAACAAGACACTGCATAAAGTCTCCGAAACCGCGCATCAGGAATATCTTGATCTGCTCAATCATCACGTTGAGCAGTTGATGACCGAATATGGTAAAATCGACCTGCTCTTCCTTGATTACACCAGCCAGTATAAGGCCCATGTGGACTATTACGACCGGGAACGCTTGCTGTCCATTATTTACCGCCACCAGCCGGAAATTATTGTCGACGACCGTCTGGCTTATTATAAGGAAGATGTGCGCGACTTCGACTATTACACCCCGGAAATCTGTGTTCCTAATCAGCCGCAACAGGTCAAGGGTAAAGACGCAGTCTGGGAGACCTGCTGTACGATGAACGATCACTGGGGCTATTGCGACACCGACTTCAATTACAAGCCGGTGACGACGCTGACCGGCGGCCTGATGGGTTGTGTAGCGCAGAACGGCAATCTCCTGTTGAATATCGGTCCAGATGAAAAAGGCAAGTTCCCGGCAATGGCAGTTCAGCGTTTGCGTGAGCTGGCGGACTGGTATCTGGTCAACGGCGAAGCCGTGAACGGCGCGGGCAAATCCGAATTCAAGCCGCCATTCGCGGGATGTTACACGCAGAAGGGGAAGAATCTGCATCTTTACTTCCTGCAACAGCCGATGGGGGATGTTGTTTTGCCGGAATTGAGAGGCGAAATAGATCATATTACGATGCTGCGTACTGGCGAAAAGGTCGAGCAAATCAACAACTGGGGGTTCGAACTGCTTCTTCCCGATGAACAGCGTATTCGGCCGCGCACCGCCAAAGCCGGCGATGTGCTGAAGATAGTTTTGAAGGGATAAGTTGCACTTCAGCGGCTACGATAAAACATTCTGGTCAATCCTTGCAATTCCACTGTTCCTTATTTAAGTTATTAGTAAGCATAAATAAAATAGTAAGGAATGAAAGATGATCATATCCACTTTGACCAGCAAGGGCCAGACTACGATACCAAAGGCCGTAAGGGATGCTTTGCATCTGAACACCAACGACAAGATAGCCTATGAGCTCCATGATGACAAATTCATCATTTATCCTCTGAGCGGTGACATCGCCTCTTTGCGGGGAAGCCTTAAGGTTTCCGAAAAACCAATGGATTTCAAAGAAATCAGGAAAGAGATGGTGAACTCTCGTTCGGAAAAGGCTGTCGGCAAGGTGAAACACAAGTGAAGACACTTATCCTCGATACAAATGTCATACTCAGGTATCTGGCAAATGACGTTCCGAAAAAAGCCGATGACTGCGAAAAGCTTTTCCGTGATGCAGCGGCAGGCAAAGTAAAGCTCTTCGTTTCAGATATCTGTGTCGCGGAACTGGTCTGGACACTGAAGTCGTACTTCCATCTGGACAATGATGATATCTACGGAAAGATAACAGCAATAATAAACACTCCGGGATTCATTTTTTCAGATGGAGCCCTCATTCTGGATGCCATGAGGAGGTTCAAGGAGAAGAATGTTGACTTCGCAGACGCCTATACCGCATCCCTTGCAGCAAGGGATGGGATGAAGATATCCTCGTATGACAGAGACTACAGGAAATTCAGCGATGTAATCGCCGTAGAGCCGCCGGATTTTGAATAGCCGGGCAGAGTCATTCGCTGGGATGAAGGACATCATCCGGGGGTACTCCCACTATCAACTGCGGTGTCTTACGAATCAGTGAAGGTAAAGCGCGAAGCACGAAATAACTTTCAACACAGGAAAGAAGTCGAATCCTGTTATACGTTCAGTATCCCTGACCGTCATAGCGTAGACGCTTGATGCCGTCCGGAAATTCAGTCGGTGGCGGCCAGAGAGAAGCAGACCAGTTCGCTGTCGGTGCGGACGTAAATGCAGCGCCGGGCAAAGGCGGGGTGAGACCAGATGACCTTGCGGTTCCCCACCGGCATATCGGGATCCAGCAGGTGGGCGCGGGGTACGGACTCATATCCGGCGGGTGACAGGCATGCGATGATCAGGTCGCCCTTATCGGTGAAGACAAAACAGCGCTTTCCCTGCGGTACGATGAACGCCGTAAACCATTTGTCCTTCGGTTCGGGCACCGCTGCAGCGTCCAGGGAAGTCCAAAGCCGTCGGCCCGTGGCGGCATCGAGACCGCAAAACTCCCCGTACATGGATACCCCGTAGACCTGGTCGCCCATAAACAGGATAGTTCCCATGACATCGTGCATTCCTGACGTCTTGAATGGCTTCTCCGGGGTGATGCCGTTATTGAAATGCCACAGAAGCTCCGGTTCAGTTTTGCCGGGCAGAATCCGGAACATGGCCGCGCCTTCCCACTGCCCTGAGACGCAGATGCGATCCCCGGACACTGCCGGTGTGCATATGTTCATGCCCATCTTGGACGGGTAGGCGGCTGACCATAGCACCGCCCCTGTTTCCGGGTCCAATCCCGCAAGCCCATCAGCATGCCAGACAAGCAGCGTTGGCTTGCCGTTGATCTCGCGGAGAATGGGTGCCGAGTAGCCCGGTTCACCCGAGGACAGCGCCCGCCACAGCTCCTTGCCGGTGTCTTTATCCATTGCCACTACGGCATGGCCGGGACCGCCGACTATGCAGAAAAGACGCGCACCGGCCACCAGCAATTGCGTAGAGAAACCCCACGTCGGCACTTTCTGTCCGTATTCCTGCGGCAGATTTTTCTGCCATATTAATTTGCCTGTGACGGAATCCAGGCACAGTAGATCACCCATCGCCCCAAGAGTGTAAACCTTGTTCTCCACTACCGCGGGACTGCTCCGCGGGCCGCTGCCATAGCCCATATTGCCATAGGTGCAGGGATAGGAATATTCCCAGCGTGTACGGCCGCTGTCCGCCTCCAGGCACAGTATCCGCTCACACGGCTTCGCCGGATCTGTTTTGATGCGGTCTATGACATATACGCTATCCTTGGCCACCGAAGGCCCCGAATACCCGCTGCCGATCCTGGCGCGCCATTTTACAGGAGGCCCTCCTGTAGGGAACTTGGAGAGAATGCCGTCTTCACGCCAGACGCCGTCGCCCCTTGGGCCCAGCCACTGCGGCCAATCATCGCCGCTGACCGTAGCTGTCGACATCGCCATCAATACCAAAAGCGGAAGTGCGTATCTAATGATGTTATACATAACCCAATCCCTTCTTTCATCCAATTAGTGACCTTACAAGCTTCTTCTCCTGCCAGATAAACTGGCAGAGGGGAAAAAATGAATATTCAGCTTAAGTTTCCAGCTCTCAACTCATTCCCAACTTAGCGGAGCTACACTCACTCCCCGGTGCGGGAAGTCGGCGCTGGACATGTACCATTGACCATTTTCATCCTGGATGATTTCCGGTGCATGGACAGTGAATTCCGCCACCAGCGGCTTGCCGTGGAAATCAGTCGGCGAATCAGAGCAATAGGCGAAAGAGCGCGGACAGTATCCGGACGTGGTCTTGTCTGCAGTATCCCACAAAGTCCAGAAAAGATAGAAGAGTCCTTCATAAGGAATCAGGACGGGCGATTCGGTCTGATAACTTTCTTTTTCAGGTTTGTAAATCATAACTGGATCGGACCAATTGATAAAATCCTTCGAAGTGACAAGGTTTATCCCGTTGCCTGCGCAGCGCAGGAAATAATATATGCCTTCCCAGAGCATGATGTATGGATCGCGGTCATCACCGCCTTTGATTTTCATCTGCCCCTTGTCGGTCCAGGCAAGAAGATCTCTGGAAACTGTCCGGCCGAGGTGGGAACCGATCAGTGAATATTCCTTTCCTATTTTCACGGATGCAGGCGCCCAGCCGCAGTCACCAACTGAAATCTTGGGCTGGTCGCGCCAGGACTGGAAAGTGACTGCATTTGCGAACGTGCCTTCCGGTGCTATGGCATGGAAGCAGAGGCCTTCGCCGGAATGACCGTTGTCCCCTGACACCCAGGGACGCGTGATGCCAAAGCAGTGCCATCTCCCGCTGTCATCCCTGATGAACGTATGGTCATTTGTCCGCCAGTCCGGATAGCGAGTCCCTTGAGTGTAAGAAATCTTTCCGTCAGGTGATGTGACGGTCGGCAGGGTATAAACATCCGTCTGCGGTTTGTAGATATTAATGAATTTATCAGTCACCTTAGGTGTGCGGTGATGGCGGAGAGAATTGCCTGTTCCCATAATCTATTTCTCCTTAGTTTAGAGGAAAATCCACAACTGAAGTTGTGAACTCCAACATGTTTGAACTTCCACACACTCTTTCAGTCATCAGCTTGCCTTTGCGAAGTTTCTTAACGAAGCCATGTCGCTAGTCCTCAGCCTGCCCTTCGACCTGTCCCTCGTAGTCTTGGCGTAGTAGGGTCGTCTGTATCCTTCAAAACTGATCACTGATTACTGGCCACTGATTACTTCGATGTTGGATGTTTCCGCCGCGGCGGATTGAATGTTCAATGTTCAGAATATATTTCTAATTACAGAGCACTCCCAGTGGCAGTGTAATTGACGGGGCGAATCACGGATTCTGGTTTCCTGTACCGTCCCAGCCGATGCATTCCCATACGCGCCCCTGTTCTGCTTTCAGGTGCTGAATCCACCGGTCGCGTATGCCTTTGGCATGATCGGGATATTTCTCCTGCAGGACTGCGATGAGCCAGCCGGTGGGCGTGTGCCAGTATGCACCGTTCTGGTAGCGGTTCTTCGGTGTTACACTGCGTTCCCAGGCGGATTTCTCAGAGGCGTCAAAGGATATCGGGAGGTGTCGTAGCGCTCCCTGGAATTCAATTTCGCCCTGCTTCTCCAGCGAACTGACAATCGTCTGCAGCAGTCGTGTTTTTGCTTCACCTTTCACAATACCGCGGTAAACCGCATAGATGGAAGCCCAGACGTCTGGCTGGCCGGAGACGCCTGTAGTGGCCTTCATCCATCCGCCGTGACATCCGTCGTCGCCGAAAACCTGCAGAATGCTCTGCGCAATTCGCTCTGCCAGTGCACTGTAAGTCACAGCATCCGAGTCACGTCCCATGCTTTCTGCGAAAAAAGCCATGTGTTCCGCCGCGCGTTGGCGGAGCAGGGATGCCATCAGCAAATCGCCTGTCATATAGATTGAATCACAGAAGATGAACCCCACCGCCCGGCGTTCATCTGTGGTGTGCACAAGTTCCGTCTTGGAATCAATCTCCGGTACGGAAAATGCCAGTCTGAGGCGCTCGTAAACGGTTTTCCCGTTCACCGTCTCATTTAACAGAGCTTTTACATCGCCGCTCCGGGCAAGCATATGGGTTAGCCAGATTACATCATAGTAATTATTAATCGGCGGGCGGAACCCCCACTTTCCGGACTGGTTCGCCTCGGGATCGTATGTTCCGGGGAAATAGACAGGTGCGCCGTTCAAGTTTATATGGTCGGGAATTGCATGGGGAGGGACTATCACATTGCTTCCCAGCTCCTTTGCTTCACTCCCGTTTTGCGACTGGAGAATCAGCCGGAGATGATTAATTCCGACATCCCGGCTCAGGAGCCCGCTGGAAAAATTCATGGTGAAATCCTGCACCCACACCGACGGGTATCCGCCCGGGGTGACGGCCCGGAAACCGAGCGTGTTGGTGGAATCGCCGCATTTGCCGCCGGGCGGCACACTGCAGGAGTCGAGTATCGCCCGGGCGGTGGCCCGGAGGAATGACAGCATCTCGGGGGAAATTACGGATATGCTTGGGGGCATTGTAAAACCTTTCAATTAATGATGGAAAATTTGCTTTTCATATAGGAAGAAAGATAGCCAGAGACGGATGACAAATCAAGTATGCTAGGACAGAAATCGAAAATCCGGTAATTACTATTACAATATCTAAAAACATGAAAATCTTGTCATTTCTTATTTTATTAACACTGCGCAGAGAATAAGTTATAGGAGCTGATTGCATAAATACGGAAGCCGTTGTTTCGTGAATTGATCTTGTTGGAGTTCACAACTTTAGTGTGTCTTGGTATTCAATGGGACACGCTAAAGCCGTGAACACCAACCTAAGCGATCAGCTCAAAAGAGGTAATTTTGCAATTACCTCCAAAATCAAAATGAACTACCGGAGTTAAGATATGTCCGCACCGCAGGAAGTCCTGAAACTTGTTGAACGATTCGACAGCAACCGTGAATCCTACATGTCGGGCGAGTACAAGGAGGCGCAGATAAGGATCGAGTTCATCGATCCCTTTTTCGAACAGCTCGGTTGGGACATGGGCAACAAGCACGGATACGCCGAAGCATACAAGGATGTAATTCACGAGGATTCAATCAAGATAGGATCGGCCACCGAAGCGCCCGACTATTGTTTCCGGATCGGAGGAACAAGGAAGTTTTTCCTGGAGGCCAAGAAGCCTTCGGTTTTCATCAAGGAGGCGCTCCATCCCGCCTATCAGCTCCGAAGATACGCCTGGTCGTCAAAACTGCCGCTGAGCGTACTTACCGACTTCGAGGAGTTCGCCATCTACGACTGCCGCTTCAAACCTGACAAGAATGATTCTCCGGCGCTCGGACGGATAAAATATTTCACGTACAGGGATTATTCCGAAAAATGGGATGAGATTTGTTCGGTCTTCTCCCGTGAAGCCATACTCAAGGGATCATTCGACAAATATGCGGAAACCGCAAAAGGCAAGAAGGGCACCGCCTCCGTTGACGCATCATTCCTGGAAGAGATTGAGAACTGGCGTGCGAATCTCGCAAAAAACATCGCAGTGCGTAACTCGCAACTTTCCACCAGGGCTCTGAACTTCGCCGTCCAGAAGACGATTGATAGAGTTATCTTCCTGCGCATTTGCGAAGATCGCGGAATCGAACAGTACGGAAAACTCGGCGCCCTCCAGAACGGTGTCAATGTATATGACCGCCTTGTCCAGCATTTCCGTACAGCCGACGACAAGTACAACTCGGGGCTTTTTCATTTCTCAGATGAGAAGAACCGCCCCGAAGAACCCGATAGCCTCACACTGAACCTCAAGATAGATGACAAGATACTGAAGGAGATTGTCGGGACTCTCTATTATCCCGAATGCCCGTTCGAGTTCTCCGTCCTCCCAGCAGATATTCTCGGACAGGTCTATGAGCAGTTCCTTGGCAAGGTGATCCGCCTTACCGAAGGTCATCAGGCAAAGGTCGAGGAGAAACCGGAAGTCCGCAAAGCTGGAGGCGTATATTACACGCCCTCATACATTGTCGATTACATTGTACAGAACACAGTCGGAAAACTTCTGGAGGACAGGAAAGTTGACAGCAAGGTTCCGCTCCGTGTGCTTGACCCTGCCTGCGGCTCGGGTTCTTTTCTGATTGTGGCATACCAACGGCTTCTCGACTGGTATCTAAAGAAATATACCGAGGACAGTCCGGAAAAATGGGGGAAGGGGAAGAATACAAGGATAAGGGCAGTCGTTAGTAGCCAGTCGTCAGTCGCTGGTAAAATGCAAGGATATCAAACTGTTTGGAAACTTACGATCAATGAGAGAAAACGGATTCTTCTAGACCACATCTACGGCGTTGACATTGATTCCCAGGCCGTCGAAGTTACCAAACTCTCCCTCCTTCTGAAAGTTCTTGAAGGTGAAAATGAGGAGACCATGAAGGGGCAGCTTTTGCTTCTTCATGAACGCGCACTTCCCGATCTCGGACAGAATATCAAATGCGGAAATTCCCTGATAGGCTCCGACTTCTACAAGGACATGCAGCAGGATGATCTGTTTGATGATGAGGAAATGATCCATGTAAACGCCTTCGACTGGGAAAAGGAGTTTTCTGATGTCTTCAAAGTTGGAGTTCAAGCTTCAGCTTGCTCTTCTGGGAAGGGAAAAGACAAGCTAAAGCTTGAATTCCAACAAAAAGACAATGGAACGGGCACAGGTGGTTTTGATGCCGTCATCGGGAATCCGCCGTATGTCCGACAGGAAACCCTCGGCGAAAAGTTCAAAACCTACGCCCAGTCCCACTATAAGACTTTCGCGGGAACTGCTGACCTTTATGTGTATTTCTTTGAAAAGGCTCATGCTCTCTTGAGGCAGGGAGGTCTTTTCGGGATGATATGTTCGAATAAGTTCATGAGGGCGAATTACGGGAAAACCCTGAGAAATTACATGAGTTCAGAATTTAAATTGATACAAATTGTGGATTTTGGTGAACTCCCTGTTTTCCTCAATGCGGCAACTTTTCCGGCTATTTTCCTGACAGAAAACACGAAATGCACCAAGCAGAAATATGTTTACGCTCCAATAAAAAGGCTAGACTTCCATAGTCTTGAGGCTGAAGTTGAAAAGATTGGCAATACACTTGATAACCTTTCATTAACCGGAGGCAACTGGACGCTTGCATCATCGGGTGAAATCAAGATTTTCGAGAAAATGAGGAAGGTTGGAATTCCTCTCGGAGAATACGTAAATGGCGAAATATATTATGGAATAAAAACTGGATTCAATGAAGCCTTTGTGATAGACTGCGAAACTCGCAAGCGCCTCATTAAGGAAGATGCGAAATCCGCAGAAATAATCAAACCATTTGCAGTTGGTGATGACATTAGGAAATGCCATATAAACTTTAAAGAACGCTATCTTATATTTACCAGAAGAGGCATTGACATCAAGCTTTATCCCGCAATTGAAAAACACCTAAATAATTTTAAAGAAAGGCTTATTCCAAAACCTTTGGGTTGGAAAGGAAGCGAATGGAAAGGCCGAAAGCCCGGTACATATAAATGGTATGAAATTCAGGATTCCGTCGATTATTATCCGAAATTCGAGAAACCGAAAATTATTTATCCAGTTATTGCAAAGGAATCAAGGTTTGCGTTTGATGATCAAGGTTCATTCTCAAATGATAAATCATTTATTATTCCAATAGACGATAAATATCTTCTTGGTGTTTTAAATTCTAAAGCGTGTTGGCAGTTTTTAAAAAGAAATTGTTCGGTCTTGGGAGATGCTGACAATAAAGGCAGGCTTGAACTTAGAGCAGTTCATTTGACTCAACTTCCAATTCCTCCAGCCCCCAACCCCGATTCCCTAACCCCTCTAGTCTCCAAGATTCTCGACCTTCACAAGAAACTATCGGAGGCGAATGTACCCGGGACGAAGACAATGCTCCAGCGCCAGATAGAAGCCACCGACAATGAAATCGACCGCCAAGTCTACGCCCTCTACGGCCTGACGGAAGAAGAAATTAGAATTGTGGAAGGAGAAAAATAAAATGGAATTTGGTGATATCCAGAGAAGTTTGGCAGCCGTCAATAACATGCAGAATATCCGTCCCGCTCATATTCAGAATGCAATTGACGGGCGTGCCAACGAGTTCTACAAACAGCTTGTTCGTATGATTAGGGAGTTTGATGCTACTCTTGACCAGCAACACGAAGTTGGAGTTAGGCTCATTTCATTCGGACAGAACATTACATTTCATCTTTCTGGGCTGGGCTACTCAGACCCGTTTCTGATCCGCTTTTGGGGGAACACAAAAAATGGAGAGCCCGTTGAATTAATTCAACATGTAAGCCAAATCAATATTCTTCTCTTGCGTTTGCCAAGGAAAGATCCTTCGAAACCGAAACAACGAATAGGGTTTCATCAGCATGAAGATGACGAAGGCAACAAATGACGTAAGCTGAAATCAAAATCGTGGAAGGTGCCTAGCCGTACAGTATATGTGTTTGTGAGATTAACAGATAATATGTTATAGCTAATATCCAAACAAAAAATGGGGGGTGAAGGATGAGCGAAAATGAGATAATGTCGGAGGCTCAGAAACTTGTTACTGAGATCAGCCAGATTAAAACGCAAGCCGAAGAACATCTAAAGGCTGCGGAGGTTGCTAGAAAAAATGCGAATAGCGAAGGGCTCTTTGCCATCAATGCAAAAAAAACTTGTGAAGAGCATGCCACATCAATTAGTCAACTCAAAGGTACTACTGAATCTGAAGCAAAAGCTATCACTGCAAATAAACAGAAGTCAGACGAATTGCTGGCTGCTGTCAATGCGGCAAAGGCTACTCTTGATGCAGAAGCTAAGACAGTTGGCGAATATCGCAAAGAAGCTGAGCTGGTTCTCCGAGCTATACAGGACAGTTCCGGGACAAGCAAATCCCGTGTTCAAGAAATAGACAAATTAAAGACAACTGCGGAAGAATCTCAAAAGGCCACATCTGAGTCACTTGCAGAATGTAATAAAATCCTAAACGATATGAAGGCAGCTAAAGAAAAAACTCTACTCCGTTTAGAAGCTGTGAACAAAACGGAGGCAACTATCGTAGCTGTTTGTGAAACAGCTACGGCTCAAGCGGGTGATATTGCTTCGTTCTTGGCAGATGCCAGAGAGAAAGAGACGGCTTTGAAAAAAGTTCTAGATCATATTAACAATAGCGACTCGATTTCAGTTAAACACGAATTACGGGTCGAGGAACTAACGAAGCAACTGGAAGATTTAATGGAGCGTGTTGTCAGTCTTCTCCCTGGTGCTACAAGTGTGGGATTAGCATCATCATTCAACAAGCAGATAGTTCGTTTTACCAAATCACAGAAACTATGGTTCCGGACATTTATCACATGTATTATTTTATTATTTGTCCTGGCAATTCCCAGTTTCCTTGCGACGTTTGGGGTTTCAAGTATTTTGGGTATGTCTTTTGGACATGCGTCAGATCCTAAATGGGAAGATATTATGCGGGGATTACTGCTCCGTTTACCCATTATCATTCCGCTTGTTTGGTTGGCAATTTACGCTGGGAGAAACTATATGCTCTCGCTAAGACTCGAAGAAGAATATGCTTATAAGGCGGCGGTTTCAACTGCATTTGAAGGTTACAAACGCGAGCTGGCGAATATCCCGGCTGACGATTCAGGAAATCCCGCTCCTCTGAACAAGTTATGCGGGAATATACTTGCGGCCATTGCTGAACGTCCTGGGCGTATTTATGAGGGTAAACAGCACGATATTACACCTTTTAATGAATCATGCGGAGCTGCCACCGATATAGCAAGTATCGCAAACAAAAAGATACAAGGTGACGTATGACCATTGAGATGTCTTTAAGAAGAAGAGCGACCCGCTTACGCCTTACGGCTTGTCTACTTCTATTCGTATCGGTTATCATACTGCTCTGCACATACATTACTTTGCCGTATTTCATGGGGTGGGTGCTGAGGTCCATTCATGAGGCTATGATTTCAAACTCGGATATGGTTTTTTCTTTTGCAATAGGGACAATCATTTTGGGGCTTGCCGCAGTCGCCTATGGATGTGTTCTTCTGTCTAGAGGCGCATCTATTGCAATTGAGCTTGCCACCCAGTCAACTGGTCTTGCTGATGCACTTTGCGTTGCAGGTGATAGGGTGGAGAGACTGGAGAAGATGATCTCGCTACTGGTTCCAGAAACTAAACACTTCTCGTCCGCAGAAATACTCTCCGAAAAAGAACGCGAATTAATCGTCGAGTTAGTGAAGAAGTTAAAATAAGCGGACAATGGGAATAAGGAGTTCTTATGGCGGAAAAAAGTGGTTGTTTCAAGAAAATGATTATTGGATGCGGATGTTTTTCCCTCATAGGAATTGTTTTGTTCGTTATTCTGATTATCGGCTATCGCTATCATTCTAAGCAACAATTGGAACGGGAGGCGAAAATATTGTCTGCGGAAAATACTAAACCCGAAGTTGAAATAAAAATGCTTGCGGCCATAAAGGAATTGTACAAAGGAGAAACTTTTCCCGGAACAGGAGAACTCAGTTCAGACCAGCGGAATATCCTCTTCAAGGAAAAGTATCAGAACAAGATTGTTGAAGTTACAGGTAGAATTAATGACGTCGGTTCATTTTTTGGAAAGAAATACATAACTGTAGAGGTTGCTTTAGGACACCTTGTTGATGTTTATATCCCTAATTCAGCAAACCTGCTTGAATATAAAAAAGGCAGGACGCTGACGGCTGTAGGCAAGTGGTCCCTTTTGGGAACAGGGATTGTAATTCACCACCATGTTGAAGAATTGGAATACTTGAGTCAGCGTGATGGAGATGAGGTTAAGCCCACAGGCAAGATGCCTGTGTTACATTAAAGAAATCAGCTCAAAAGGGGTGAACTGGAACACTCGCCACAATTGGCAAAGGCATCCTAGTAATTGTACTGTCTTAACAATAATTATAAACGCTCCTTAGGGCGAAGGACTGAGAAAAATGAAAATATCATTTCTGTTTAAAATTCAATTTAGTACTCTGTTATTTTTCGTTGCGGTGTCGAACTGCTATGCCAGGCTTGATGAAACATTGGTCCAATGCAGTGTCCGCTATGGTAAAAGCAATTTTGACAATGAACTTGCAATGCTTAATGAGAAGAAAAATACCGCCCTTCTTAAAATAGATGAGGAGAAAAAGAAGAGAATAGGTGGAGCTGATATGCTTAACCAAAAGAAAAGCTCAACCTCTCTAAAAGCTGAAGAGGATTATAAGAAAAAAGTTACCGATAGGTATAAT
The DNA here is from genome assembly GCA_041662825.1 of Victivallales bacterium. Taxonomy (GTDB): domain Bacteria; phylum Verrucomicrobiota; class Lentisphaeria; order Victivallales; family GWF2-50-93; genus GWF2-50-93. The sequence continues at coordinate 14,685 of JBAZRS010000024.1, forward strand.
GATGATTATAAGGAAATAGCGAAGAGATACACAACGCCGAATCAGAACGGTTTTATTTTCCGGCAATACGAAAAGAACAATATTAAAATCCGCTGCACTTTCTTGAATGAGAAATGTGTCAAAATAGAATATCAGAATACCGACGGGATGGAGAATGACATCAAGCAGCTCTACCCTGGAATAAAAGAAATAAGCATTTCCGATGTGAAACAGGAATACAGGCCATATATCGACATCAATAAAGTTTCTTTTGAGCCTGGGAATTCCTTTTTATATAATTTAGTTTCTTCATTCAGCGGAGAAGGATTCTACTTGTTTGTTTTCAAAGGGAGAATCCAGGTGATTGGTGACAAATATTATGATTCCGTAATCAATGGTAAACCCCAACAGCCCGAGCCGAAGCCCAAAAGCAAAGAGGGATTATAGAAGTTTCCCAAGTTGGAGTTCAAGCTTCAGCTTGTGCCTTTCTCTTACTTCTTTAAAGATAAAATCCAAGAGCAAGCTAAAGCTTGAACTCCAACTAAAAACATCCTGTATTGAAATTTTCCACGTCTGTTTCTTGAGTTTTCAGGGTCTAATGCTATTCTGTTTTCAAGGCAAGCTGATGGGCGATAGAAACCGGCATGTTCGGACACTGGGCTCATTCAGTCTTGCCTTTTTTGGGATCTTGGGGGATGCAGGGTCACACCCCTGCAAGTGACACAAAACCATCCTGCAATCCTGTCAATAATCGATTATAGAGATTTATTGAAATAACATGGATTATCCCTTGTCCTCATGCATCATATATGATACAATAACGCATGAAATGGGAAATAACCTATTATTCGGCAAGACTTCAGGAAGAGATCTTAAATCTTCCCGAAGGCATACTTGCAAGATATATTGCTCTGGCCGACAGAATGGAGACATACGGGCCTAACCTTGGAATGCCGCATACAAGAGCCATGGGCGGTGGACTATTCGAGATTAGGGCCAAAGGCAAGGAAGGCATCGGCAGGATTTTTTATTGTGCAATTGTCGGGAACAGGATAGTGATGCTGCACTGTTTTGTAAAGAAGACTGAAAAGACGCCACCCAAGGAACTGGACATGGCAAGAAAAAGACTCAAGGAGGTAAAACCATGATGACACACAAAGAACTGAAGGCGAAAGCCCTTGATAATCCAAAGGTCAGGCAGATATATGAACGGGCTGATCCTGAAATGGAAATGCTGGACGTTTTTCTCAAGGCAAGGAAGATATCTGGCCTTACACAGGAGGAGATAGCCAGGAGGATGAATACAAGCCGTCCCGTTGTCGCAAGAATCGAGGCGGGAGGGGCAAAGCATTCTCCTAGTCTGAATACTCTTTTAAAGTATGCAACGGCTGTCGGATGCAGACTGAAAATAGACCTTGTGCCAAGTCATCCGAGTATTCACAAGTTAAGAGCTCATTCGTAAGACATATTCAGCTTTCAATATATGGCGGACAATAATCCAGTTCCCATTATTCGAGACATGCTCCGGCAACTGATAAAAACATCCCGGAAATCCTGCTATCCTGTCAATATTATTCCTATTTAAACGTTCAGATTTCAAATTCCAATCAAGACACGTTAAAGCTGTGAACTCCAACTAAATTCCCTCTTTATCCGGTTTCCCCCTTCTCTTGTGATACTTCGATATTCAATTGTTCAGAGTTGCGACTCCTGACCGCCTAATTCCTATGCGGATTTAATTATCTTCCTCATTTCCTCCATATACTGCGGGAAGACCGTTTCCGGTTCCTCGAGTTCGGTATGCCACCGCTTCTCCCATTCGAGAGTCAGATATCCGGTATAACCGCCTTTTTTAAGGCAGGAAACTATTTCCCTGAGCGGAACATCGCCTTTGCCGAGGAGAGCGTATTTGAAGTTCTTTCCATCGGTAAGAATGGAATCCTTGAAATGCGTGTATCGCACTTTGTCGCCGATATTCTTCCAGGTCTGCGTCGGAGTTTCCCCGAAGATCCGGTACGGGTGGTGGACATCCCAGAGTACGAGGAGGCGATCTGAATCAACATTGTCTACAAGAGCCTTCAGCCTTGAACTGTCAGTCCATTCGTCATGTGTCTCAACCAGGATATTCGCCTTGGCTCCTGACAGCGCCTTAATCATGATATTGATATTCTCGGTGGCGTTTGCAAGCGCCTTCTCAAACGGAGTGTCGCCTATCCCGCCGCCGAATATCCTGATGAATGGGCAGTTCAGCCCGTCGGCTATTTTCACATATTCCTTGAAATCGCATAGACATTTAGCCCTGTCTTCGTCATTCTTAGAGAAGGCCCTGACTGACGAGGAGACTGCCGAGACTTCAAGTCCGAAACTTTCTATTTTTCGCAGTGTGCCCTTGATTCCGCTTGTGAATTCCGGACATCTGTAGAGTTCGACCTCGGTCAGGTAGCCGCGGAAATCAATCCCTTCGTATCCCAGTTTTTTTGCAGTTGAAAGCATTTTCTCCAGATCCCATGCCGGGCATCCGAGGCTGGTGAAAGAAAGTTTCATGAAGTTGTCCTTTTGCTGAATTTATTCTTCTTTTTAAAGCGTTCTCGCCAATAATCTGGACGGCGCTTGAGATGCATGACTGAGGAAATCCTGTCCCAAGCCTGGTGACTGGGTCTCGTAGAATTGTGCTGCCGCAATCATTTCATCCAGTGCCTCGGTGAGAAAAATCGGATTTTTCATTTGAGGGATGCAAACGCCTTTTTGAATGCCTCATCGGATGGAACCGCAGCAGTTTTGCCTTTTTTGTAACTGGCATAACGCTTTCTCGATTCTGACACCCAAAGTTTTTCAATTTCTTTTGGATCCTTTTCCGTGTCCTTGTCCAGGCTGTATATCAGCTTTTCAGCAAGGTATGCCCTTTTTTTCTGGTCAAGCTTCAAAACCTTACGCTCAATATCCTGAAATACCGCCTTGGCAGTCATAAAAAAACCTCTCATTTATTGTAATGCGTCAGCTTTTTATCTGTATATGGACTTTTAATTCAAAGTAACGCGGGGTATCACCCATATGCGTAAACCTAAGCTTTATGTCTCTTGTTGTTAAGATGTTGTGATGTTATGATTACTCGGGGATCCAAGGCGGCCTCAAGCTCTTGCGCATAGTTCATCCTTTTCCTCTTGTCGTACGA
>JBAZRS010000025.1:0-17716 GCA_041662825.1 Victivallales bacterium
ATAAGTGCTGTAATGAAGAGGGTGGACGAGTTTTCATCCGGAGGCCCCCCCTCTTATGAAGATTTGCGAACTGTAAAGATCTGGTATGATAGGAGGCAAGCATGGTTTCAATTGTCACGGCGGTATGTCTGGGCGTCTGTTTGTCGGCAGCCTGCGGACTTCGCGTGTTTCTCCCGGTTCTGGTAGTAAGCGTCGCGACAAAATGTGGACTTGTTGAACTCAGGGAAAGCTGGCAGTGGATAGGCTCATGGCCAGCGCTTCTTGCATTCTCCACAGCAACTGCTATTGAAATAACAGCGTATTATATCCCATGGCTTGACAATGCCCTGGACTCGATTGCAACTCCCGCAGCGGGAATCGCCGGAATGTTGATGACCGTCGCGGTAATGCCTTCAGACATGTCGCCGTTGTATTCATGGTGCATAGGCATAATCGGTGGTGGTGGAGTTGCGACTGCGGTACAGTTGACTACCGTAGGGACGAGGGCGTTTTCGACTTCTTCCACGGGAGGCTTGACCAATCACATCGTATCGACAGGTGAAGCTGTAGGTGCTCTAGGAATTTCGATATCGGCGTTGTTTGTGCCGATCGTTATTGCAGTGATCGTCATGATGGCTTTTTGCGTTATGGGTTATCTCGTAATCAGCAAGGGGGGCAAGTTGTTTTTCAGGAGGAAAACGGCTTGATGAATGATTTTTATGTGTTTTGTTTAATTTTCAAATTAAGGTGAACTATGGCGAGGATGATACCGTCGGAATGCAGTCCGGACACTGAAAGCAAGGCGGAGGCGAAACTCTTCGAGGTGTTGAAGAAGAGTCTGGATGACAACTGGACTGTCTTCCATTCCTTCAACATGCTTGCCAAGAACCGGGAGAATAAGCTTGTAGACGCCGAAATAGATTTTCTTGTCTTCCATAAGGACCTCGGGCTATTGTCATTGGAGGTAAAGGGCGGACAGATATCCTTCAGGGACGGATGCTGGCTCCAGAACGGCTGGAAGCTGGAGAAGGGGCCTGTCGAACAGGCCAAGTTCAACAAATATGCCGTCATTACTTATCTCAGGGGCAGGTTCAGGGGGTACGCACCATGCTATGTCGGGCATGCCGCATGCTTCCCGGACTGTTTTGAAATAGGGGACTTGCCGGCTGACTGTCAGGGAATTGTAATTTCCGGACAGGAAGTCCCGTACATCCGTGACGCCATCGCCAAGATAATGACGGATTTCAACAAGGATATTATCAAAACGGATGACAGGTCCGCCGAACAGATCCTGAACTTCCTCTCTCCGGTGTTCGAGTACGGGGTCAGCATTTCGGACAGGATAGGCCAGGCGGAATCGAAAATCCTCACCCTCACCGAACTGCAGTGCGAAATGCTGTCGTTCATTTCAGAACACAGACAGGCGCTTGTCCGGGGCTGCGCGGGTTCCGGAAAGACGGTTCTGGCAGTCAAGAAGGCGCACGAACTGGCGACTGACGGCAGGACTGTCCTGCTCCTGGCATACAATTCCATGCTCTGTGAAAACCTCAAGCATGCCGTGACCGGCATGGCGGACAGGATTACGGCCATCACCTATCACGACCTCTGCAAGAAACACATGGCCGAATGCGGAATGAAACTCCCCGAAATCAAGGATGGGGACGCCTTCTGGCAGGCGGAACTGCCGGCGGAGTTCATGAAGGCGCTGGAAATGAAGCCCATGAAATTTGATGCGGTGATTGTCGACGAGGGCCAGGACTTCCATGAGAACTACTGGACGTCGGTGAAGGAGCTTGTAAGGCCGGACGGCTGGTTCTACATATTCTACGACCCCGACCAGAACCCTTACAACAAGGAGCTGAAACTGCCGAATCTGGGCCGGCCGTTCGTCCTGAACAGGAACTGCAGGAACACATCTGAAATATTCCACGTCCTGAAACCTTTCTGTAGCGGCGATGTCAGGATATCCGACAGTGCCCCTGCCGGAAGCCCGGTGTCCGAGTTTAGGGATGCAGACCCGGAGAAGAGGCGAGGGGAGCTTGGTCGGATCCTCAACAAGATCGTCAGGGAGGGAAAAGTGTATGAAAGCCAGATAGTCATAATCGGCGGACACTCGCTTTCAAAGACATGTCTTGGCAAGAATCCAGTGGCCGGCGGGTTCACTATAGTCGAGAACGGTAAGCCGGATCTTGGGAGAATCCCGTATTTCACATACATGAAGTACAAGGGCTGTGAATCAGATGTCGTAATCCTGCTTGATGTCGGGGACGATGACAGGCGCTGGAACGACAAGGGACTCTGCACCGCCATCTCCAGGGCCAGGCATCTGCTCCACATAATCCGGAAGTGAGTATGCCAGATTACGACGCTAACCACGAAACACACTAACCACACGAAAAGCCAGCCTCTGAAAAACCTTGGATGCGGGGAAGTGAAAACCTTTTAAGGAAAGGTTCTTCCCTTCCCCGCGCCCTAGCCCTTTCCAAACCTGTTTGCGATATGTGAATTTTGGGAAGTTTCCAAAAACCTGTAAATCCAGTTATAAATTTCCTTTCTGGAAATTTATCAGGACATAAAATGTCCGCCCCGTCCCTGTAGGATAAAACTCATGAAAAGGGATGATTCCGCAAACATGCCGGGGTACGACAATGCCTAGGGGGAAGTACATCAGCCGTCTGGACAGGGCTGAAACCGAGCTTGTCCTTAAAATCGCCGGGGAGATAGGGAAGCTGAAGCTGCCGTCGGAGAGGGAGCTTGCCCGGGCGGGAAGGCTAGGAGTCCTGAAGGCCCGGCGCAACTACAGGGCTTCAAAGGGGGACTTCGGGAAGTACGCAGGCTGGTGGATCAGAAACTCCATGAGGATGTGCGTGCTGAGGAAGCTCAACCCCTAACCTGATTAATTCATGCGAAACTGAAAATATGAAATAACATATTGACATGCAGACATATACGGAAATAACCCTACACAAGGGAAAACCATTTTCAGTTTCGCACCAAAGATAACCTTTGACAGTATACCCCTGTTTCTTTGCCTCCTCGTCAACCATCTTCTGAGCGGTTTCCATGTCAGCGGATTCGACGGCTTTAATGTAATACAAATCCTGTTCTGGAGTAACATCAACTGAATGCCTTGCGATTTCATCAGTCGTCATATTCTTGAGTTTAGACGCATCTGTTATGCTAATCATAGGGTCAACATAGGCAAGTCTTTTAGGATTCTCTTGTACGACAAATACATTATTTTCCATATAAGGGTGCAGGTCTTCAAGTTTTACTCCAATATCTGGATTTACATAGTAGATCTCATCAGTTGATTTATCGACTTTTTTGATAAATCCAATATTTTTAAGGTCTGATTCCACTTCTTCTTGATTTGCGCCACGTATATATTTTATATACGGTTGTATGCATACTACGCATATCTTTCCATTATCATCTTTTATGAGACCTCTGAATGTTAATGGTGCGGAGTCTCCGAATAGATAATTATGCACGGCAATTCGGTTAAGATACTCCAAGGGATTACTGTTATGGTATCCTAAGTCGTTGATTTTCCACAGCGTGTCGCCTTTGGCTCCAAGTATGTTTCGATTTTCTCCACCGCCCATCATGTCCTGTTCAATCCATTGTTTTTTAAATGGAATGAAAGGAAATGTAAGCTTGGACTCTACCGCCCATTTCCAAAGCGCATTTCTACTTGATTCAAATAGTTTCTGTTTTACTTCTTCGCTGGAGTTTTCTGAGGGTTTAAGGCTGGATATTTTATCAGCCGATGACTGCGATAATCCTCTAATGCCTCGGCTTGCGACATCTTCGGCTGTCTTGAAATTATCTCCGCCACTTCTTGCGAGGTCTTCCGGTGATAGTCGTTGATATACTTCTTGGTTGCCATCCACTGGTTCTCCTTTATTATTCGCTGTTGCTCTTACTATACCACCTTTTACCGATTCTTCAAGCCGAAGTTGATCTTTTGCCCCCAGATTTGGCAAAGATTCTTTGCGTTGCTCGTCTTTGTACAACTGTTCGGCATACTGTTTAGCTTGCCAGAGTTTCGGCACGGCGTCAAAACTTTCCTTGCCTTTGCTGATTGTCGACACGTCGCCTTTACCGTAGCGGTTGTCTTCTGCATGTATGCGAGACACCAAGTAATCGCCAAGCCTGTAGTCGCCGGTTCCGATTTTCTTCCAGTTCAAGTCTGCGCTTTGCATTGCTGTGGCTTCCGGAATCCGTATGCCATCCTTGGTTTCCAGCAGTTGTCTTATACCCTCGACAAGAGTAGGTCTTACCGTGGTCTTGTCGCCACCTGCATCAATCCATTGATGCAGGAACTTATTTGCTTCGCCGAAATTAATCTTGGTGGCATCAACGACCTGTTGTGGTGCGGAACTCGCAACATCTCTGACCAGTTTCATGTAGTTCGGATGGTCTATTACCACGGTTCCATCGCCAAGCGTAAGGTTCTTGAACTTGGGAACCACGCCAAGCTTCTCGCAGATTTCCAGATATCTGGCTTTATCGTTGCCGTGATGACCGCTGACAATAACCGGATGGCTTCCGGCTTTCTTGTAGTTCTTCAGCACAACCTCGGAACCATCAGACTCTGATACAGTGATCCCTCCTCCGGAAGGGCCGTGCACCACTGGTAGGCCATGTCGCAGAAGCTGCCGTCAATGCATACCACCAACTGTTCCGCGCGAAATCCTATGCATCACCTCCTGAATCGGATGATTATACCGAGTTGCATTCTTTCGTATAGTAATTCATGAAAGGTAAAGAACAGCCCTTGCGGGCTTAACTACGAACAGATAATTCGTTTGTAGTCAATGCCGTAAGGCATGTTCTTGCCATTTGATTGCGACTTAGTATTAATTTTGCGTTAAGGATACCCCTGCCGTCCGGACATTTTATGTCCGGATTTCGCTGTCATCCCACAGGATGACGGATGGATGGATGGCTGGATGGCTGGATTGAACTCAAAGGAAAACAAAGAATGCTCTTTTATACGCAAATTATTGAAAAAGGCCTTTCGGATTATTTTTACAGGATTGTTTTATTCATATGTCTCTGATACGCAACCATCCAGCAATCCATTCATCCAATCATCCATGGGACGGTGGTGTCCGGATTTGACGAAGGGCGTTATTTTGAAGAAATCTGGAAAATAGTCCCGCTGAAATTTTCTCTGGACACAAAATGTCCAAGGTGTCCCCGTATGATATGCGGAGTAACAAAGGGAGGGATTATGAAAAGCGCAGGGAAGAAATCAACGAGGGGCCTGAAGGGCGATTGTGAAATCAGTTCTGAAATTGAAAAGATCATCGAGCATGTCGAAAAGAGCGGGAACTGCGAGTTTGTCAGGATCCTGGAGCTGTGCTCGAAAATGGACGCTGCAGACATGGAAAAGTTTCTGGAGTATGCGGAGAAGCTGTGAATGAAGGGAATACGGTACGGTTCGTTGCTGAGAGGATAAAAGATTCAACTGTTCAGTTAAAAACAAGGGAGCATGAAAATGGAAGATATTTCAAGAAGTCAAGTATCAGGCGCCAAGACGTTACGGAAAAGGGCTGCAGTTTCCCATGAAGCCAGACCCAAACCAAATGACCTGAATGCGGAAAAAGCGGTTATCGGAGCCATTCTGATCGATTCCCCGTACGCTATGGACACCGCAATAGAGAAGCTGGGCACCGGCCGGGTTTTCTATTCGGACGCCCACCAGAAAATATATGACATTGCACTCGGACTCCAGAGGGAGGACGTTGACATAGATCATATTTCCATTGCAAAGGCCCTTTCCGACAAGGGGATTCTCGAACAGGTAGGCGGGGATTCCTATCTGGCAGAAATGCAGGACATGGTCCCAACTACGGCAAACCTGGAAAGCTGGTGCAAAATAGTACATGACAGCGCCGTACTCCGGAGGATAATTGACGCCTGCTCGGAAGCTTCCGAGAAATGCTTTGACACCGAGAGGAAAGTTGACGAGATCCTTGAAGAGGTCGAGAAATCCATACTTGAAGCGAGGAGCCTAGGCGAAAAGCAAAAAGTGCTTGTAATAAGAGAACACCTCCAGCCGGCCGTCAAGTACCTTCAAAGCCTCTCGAATAAAGACGAAGGCGTTACCGGGATTTCAACCGGGTTCGTCGACATTGACGACAAGATAACAGGCATGAAGGCCGGTGAAATGTTTGTCATAGCCGCAAGGCCTGCGGTCGGAAAAACCTCGCTCGCCATCAGCATACTGAGGAATGTCGCCCTTAATCCGAAAAATCCTAAATCCGTCCTGTTTTTCACAATGGAAATGACCGCCGACCAGATTACCAGGAGGATACTGTGCGCCGAGGCCGGGGTGTCGGAAAAAAATTTCCGCGACAAAAACCAGAGCAGGGGAGAATGGAACATGTTAACTGCGGCGGCGACCCGTCTGGGCTCCGCAAAAATATATATTGATCCCACCCCCGCGATGAAGGTGATGGAAATGCGGGCCAGGGCAAGAAGGCTCAAATCGCAGAAGCAAATAGACCTGATAGTGATTGACTATCTTCAGCTCATGAAGGCCGATGTCGACAAGAGAAACGACAACCGCCAGCAGGAAGTGTCGATGATCTCCGCAGGGATAAAATCCCTTGCAAAAGAACTTGAAATACCCGTGCTTGTCCTGGCCCAGCTAAACCGCGCCACCGAAACCCAGAAAGACGGAATACCGAAGCTCAGCAACCTGCGTGAATCGGGATCAATTGAACAGGATGCCGACATAGTCGGCTTCATCCACAGGGACACCGAGAAGCAGAAGGATTCGTCCGAGGAGGAGAAAACCAAAGGGCTCGAGGCTGTTTTCATAATTGAAAAAAACAGGAACGGTGAACCGGGGAAGATCAATCTCTCCTTCTTCCCATTTCTCGCCTCCTTCGGTTCAAGATCAAGATACCCGGATGAAGATGTCCCGCAAAAATAGTCCGCGCGTCCTGAATTTGAGAATACTAGGGATGAATACACGTCCGGAGTTTTGACTTTGCAGTTCCGGATGTTCTATTTTTTCGGCAGTTGCGCCGAACTGTCCGATCAAGCAGTAGTTTTTTTAACATGGGGAATAGGGCAATGGCTGAAAATAATTTCAGGAATACGTCCTGGGGAATGTCGCTCAGAGAGGTCAAATCCATAGAAAGTTCAACAGAACTCATGGATGAAAGGGATGACTCTCTGACCTATTCAGGAAAACTGGTAGGCCATGAGGCGTTTATCAACTATAAGTTCAGCGGCGGCACACTCGATACCGGGACGTATCTGATTTACAATGAGGATGACGATGAGGTTGTTGCGGCATATTTTAAATTAAAAGAGATGCTGTTGAAGAAATACGGGAAGCCTGACTCGATAAATATTGAACAGAAACATCCGTCAGGGAAATTGTCCCTCGATTCGCGTGCAGAAGTGGTGGACGCAGTCACATCCGGGCTTGTTTCACTTGAAAACACCTGGAAAACACCTGACACAAGGATAGCCCTGACTTGTAAAAAGGATGCCGATAAACGCAGGGCCGTGACAATCGCCATCTATGTGGATAAAGACATGTTAAAGGATGACGTAAAAGAGTCCTTTGAAGATGATATGGACAAGCTTTAGTAATGCGTCAGTAGGCACACCCCCTCTGGAGGAACCTCAAAATTAGGCATTACTGAATAATGTGTGAATGTCGATAAGTTAAGGTTCGGTTAAAAGTAGCGCGGGTCTATCTGACCCGCGTCTCTCGGGTCAGATAGACCCGCGTCTCTCGGGTCAGATAGACCCGAGTTACTCAAATTGAATTATTGTCTGTCCGGCTACATACGATTATAAAGACTGACGCATTACGCAAACTTTAAGTTTTTTTCAGAAAAACCGATTTAGACATAAAATGTCCTATGTCATCATATAGTATATGTGCAGGAAAAGGAGACTCTTATGAAAACACTGTTGATTGCATTACTGGCTATTTCTGCAATCCTCGCATGCCGTGGCGGGGATACCAGGAAGGAATACATCACCATAGAGGAAGAGTCCAAAATCAAAGTGTACAATCCGAATGCAGTATGGCGGACTGTGCCGTGCTCCAAATGCGGAGGCACTGGTTCCAAGACTGTATACAAATATGATTTCAAGGCGAACAGGACATTCAAATATCTCGAACCGTGTCCGTACTGCAAGGGCAGCGGGACTTCGGGAATGAGTAAAATGTGAGGTGAAAAATGATGACATTATTGTGGGCGGTCGGATATTTCCTTTTATTTGTCGTAGTTATGGGATTCGTATGTACCGCTTTATTTTTTTTCTGCATCACAATGTTCCTGAGGCTGACCAATAAGCCTTGGCCTGCCAGATCTAATGCAGTGTATAAAGGTAATTTCAGGAGAGGATACAGGCATGTTTCGTCTGGCAGAGAAGAATGCCCGGAATGCATGGGGGTAGGGTGTGTCGGCGAAGACGGTACGGCGTGTCCGACCTGCGGAGGCGAAGGGAAGGTTGATATTTGAGGACAAAGGAGAAGTTCTAAAGTGCGAGAATGCGAAAGTGCGGAAATTAAGAGGTGACAGCTCAATATTCATAGCTATTACTAATAATCTCATAATTGTTTAGACCCCACCGACCTTGCGTCGTTGGTGAATAAGATTGGGAAACTAGGGCAAGCGCCACCTAGCCTCCCAATCTTATTCACCAACTGGCTAAACCCGTTGGGGACTCTATCCTATTTCGAGACGATTAGTACCTGCGAACTAACAGCTAAGAGCTATCAACTGGCGACCAACGACCAGTGATCGAGTGAAGAAAGATTAGATACTACTGATGACTGAAATATGGACTAAGGCTTTGTAGGCACTAAGGAAGGGTGGGTCTTTTTCAACCAGTTTAAAACATCGCCTTTGAATTCCCGGACAAACTTGACAAGTTCATCGGCATCTGCTTCAGATGCCCCTCCGACATAGTCATATTCTACGGTGTTCCTCTTTGTCCTGCAGGTCTCAAGATAATCGGCATCATTTTTCCTGTCCTTCCCAAGTATAAGAGGCATAGACTGTATCGACCTGTAATGCTGGAGATTCTTTTCCGGGCGATAACCTTCCGCGTATAGGAGTATGTTGCAAAGCTTTAGTACGGCATTGTAGGCGATGCCAAACCTCCAGTCAGGAGATATTCCGCTCTCTGCGTCAGCGATGTCTCGGTCAACTATTTCGAATAGGTTTTGGATGTCCTCCCTGGTACACTTGTGCGGGCGCAGCCAGCCGTTATTCAGCCAGTCTTTCAAACTCATCGGCATCTCCAGTTATAAATATCTTATCTGTATCTGATATCCGTCTTATGAAAGGGTCTTTAATCTTTGAACGCTTCTTGAATTCGCCTGGAGTTAGGACGTGCGGATTGATCTCTCTTCCAATCACGGCAGACGCACCAGACAGCATTGATGAGATATCCCTTAATCCGACGTTTCCTATTATCATCAGATCAATATCGCTTTCAGCCTTTTCCTCGTTTCTAGCGAAGGAGCCGAAGATAAAGGAGCATCTTATGCTTCCATGATTGAGGGCGTTCCTGAGAATGTCCACAAGCCCGTATGTTTTCAGGACGATCCTGTGCAGGTCTTCATATAGCGGGTTGTTCTTGTTTGCCTGATAATAGACCCGGTTCCCGTCCTTCCTGAGAGTCACAAGCTCGAGTCTCACGAGTTTCCTTATTTCCTGCTGGACAGGTGCAATTGTCAAGTGGGATCTCCTCTGGATTTCACGCAGATGCAGGGGTGTGTCCGATACTCCGAAAAGCATCCGAAAGATTTCAGCCCTGCCTCTTGATGACAGTATTTCAGACAGTACGTTCATTGTTGTTCTCTTTTACAGTACAAATGTATTGTTTAATGATACAATAACGTTTCGAATTTTCAAGGCCTTTTATGCTTGATTTCACATCTTGCACATGAAAAAGCTTCTAAACCCATGGTTTTTCTACTGTAACAATTAAATAAAAATTACTGGCCTATTGAACAACAAGGACGCAAAATGTCTAAGTAGGTAAGCTTTGTTCATTCAAAAAAGGAGAAATCCAATATGACAATCGAATTCAAATGTCCGCACTGCAAGAAGCTTATGGAAGCGGATGTCACTGCCGAAACAACTCTGAAGTGCTCGGCCTGCGGCGGAAGCTTGCATATTTCACAGCAGTTTATTGACGATGCGGAGGCCGACAGCCTGATGGATCCGGCTGATCCGGCGGGTATGTTGAATTACTTTCCGGAAGATGAATTATAATGAAATGCTATGCTTTAGAGGTTCCCTTTATGCAGTTTCAATATATCCTCCGCCACTTTCCTGCCCTGGGTCCTCAGGGCTGCCGGCTCAACAACCTTGATGAGTCCGGCCTGATTCAGCACCATTAGCATTATCTCGTATTCCGGAACCACCGGTATGGTTAAATTAAAGCTTTCTTTGTCCAAGGTCTCTATTTCCTGGTTTTTATGGAGCGGTTTTTCAGTTATGGATTTGAGTATAGATTTATCGCAGACAAGTTTTACGTTCTGATAATTCTTATATTTGAACGGCCCGTCCTTCTCCACGGAATCGATAATCTCTGTTGACGGCCTAAACATCTTGTTGCTCATTTCAGCCACGGTGATCCTGTGTATGGCGAAAGTCCGGCGTTCCTCCCTTAGATGGCAATACCCTATCGTGAACCATGCCCCGTCCCTGAACGCAAGCACGTGCGGATCGAGCCTACGCTTGCTCGTCCTGTTCCCGGCATCCAGGTATTCTATTTCAATGGCGTGATGTGTCTTCCAGGCCTCGAATACGGTGTTGAAGATGTCCTTGTCTATGTGGACGCGGAGTCCGGGCGAGATCATGAGGGACTTGACGTAGGTGGTATCCAGAAAATCGGGATTGTTGTTGGTTAGTTGGAAATCGACGGCGTTCCTGACCTGGCTCCTCAGCGGTTCTGGCATTATGTCCTCAGCTATCTTTGCGCCGATTACGGAAGCCAGCATCTCGTGCTCCTCGAAAAGCGGGCAAAGGAAATCCCAGCCGTGCGACTTCAGGTAATAGCCCTTGTTCTCGTAGTCGTAATCAATCGGGGCGTCGAAATCGTTCTTCAGTGTGAGTATATCGCGCTGGATGGTCTTTGTGGTGCAGATGACATTCTTGTTCTTGTAGAGGTCGTCCTTCTGCAGTTCCTTGACGAAGCTCTGGCAGTTGGGGTAGCGGTTCTCTTTTAGCATTGCTACGAATTTGACCAGACGCTGGAGCTGTTTCTTGTTGGTTGGCATAAATCTTTCCTTTTTGAAGAACATGGCACAGGCGTCTCGCCTGTGATACATTTCTTTTTGTAATGCGTCAGTCTTTGTAATCGTATAGCCGGACTGAGATAAGTTCAATTAGAGTAACTCGGGTCTATTTGACCCGAGAGACGCGGGTCAGATAGACCCGCGCTACCTCCAAAAGTATCTTGACTAAGCGCAATTCATATGATACTTAGCCGGCCCAGAACAACTCAAGCCTAAAAAAGACTGACGCATTGTTTCTTTTCAATAAATTATCGTCCGGGAAATTAATATGGACACAAAATGTCCGATTCTGTTAACTATAATGACTGCCAGATAAATATCAAGACGGCGCAAGCCCGGATTAAAGAACATCATGAAAGGAACGAAAATGGAGACCATCGGAACAGTTCACAGCCATCTAGCAGGACTTGAGTATACGTCGGCCCAGGTCAGTGCCGGAGAGAAACTCGTTCTTGAACGCGAGCCAGAGAACCAATACGACAATAATGCAATCAAGGCCATGAGCGGAGGGGAGAGGATCGGATATCTGAACCGCCAGGATGCATCATGGCTCGCACCTCTCATGGACGGGGACCTTATTCGCCTGAAGGCGATTGTGCTCCAGTATGGCACTCATACCGGTACTCCGATTGAACTTATCATAAAGACTACAAGCATGGGGGACGCCATGCTCAGCCCAAACAGGAAGGATTCTCCGCAGGCAATTCTGCACAATTCATTGTTAACGGTCTATTTCAATTTGGACAGATACTCCGTTGATACGTTGAAGAAGGCTTTGCTCCAGTATTCTACAGTGGTAAGAGACGTGCATATGCTCCCGGAAACGCATCTCATATTCAATATAATAACTACACGAATTAAGGAGATGGAAAAGAAACCTGCTCCCGTAATTGGTGATAAACTGCGCGAATTCTTCAAGAATATCAAAATAGGACAGGCGATAAGCAATGAGGATGTGACGGTGGTGCCGCTTTTCGGTAAAGTAGATGAGGACTGCAAATACATGGGTTGCGGAGACGCCCTCGACAGGGAACTGCTCAAAGTCCAGGAGGTAAGCGAGTCCGGAGCGGTGTCTACGCTCACCGCGACAAACAGGGGGGAGAAGCCGGTTTTCATAATCAGTGGGCAGGGGCTCAAGGGTGCCAAGCAGGACAGGATAGTGAATATTTCGATTATCATAGACATAAAGACGTCGATCAACGTGCCGGTGTCGTGTGTAGAGGCCCATAGATGGAATTATTCAAAGGACAATGTATTCAGGAAGAGCAATGTTGCTGCGCCGAAGGTCAGATTCTCCCTCCACAGGAGCGTCAACGAAAATGTAAAGGCGCACAAGAACTACTGTAGCAACCAGGGCGAGATATGGGACACCGTGGACAAAGTTGCAGAAGGCACAGGCGTGAAAAGCGCGACCGCATGTCTGAACGACGTCTATGACAAGTACGAGAAGAGGCTGAAGGATTTTTCCGATAAGATCAAATATCCCGACAAGGCCTGCGGACTTGCAGTCTTCAACGGTCCAAAACTGGTCTCGCTGGATTACTTCGGCTATCCGGAACTCATGAAGTCGAGTTGGAACGACATAGTCAGGAGCGTGGCTCTTGGTGCCATGGATTCAATGAACAAGCCCGCAGTTAAAAAACAGGGTACTCTAAAAGCTGATCAGGAGATAAAGAAGTTCCTGGACGGAATCATTGATAAGGCAGTCCAACCTGAGAAGTCCCCGGGCAAAGGCCTGTATGTCAGGAGCCAGTCAAAGAATCACGAGGCAGGACTTCTGATTGACGAAGAGAAGCTGGTGCATCTGTCGGCGTATAGGATGTAGTGGGTAGTCGATAGTCGTCGGTCGTTAGTTAGAGCCTGCTTGAAAAGGTATTCTGGAACAGCTCTCGCGAGCTTGACTACTAACGAATTAGCCTCAAATTCAGAGTTTATTGTTTGTAGTTAACCCCGTAAGGGGTGTTCTTCTTATGCCTTTTCGAGCACCGTCTAGTTAGAGCCTGCTCGAAAAGGTTTCCTGAAACAGCTCTTACGAGCTTGA
The DNA here is from genome assembly GCA_041662825.1 of Victivallales bacterium. Classification (GTDB taxonomy): domain Bacteria; phylum Verrucomicrobiota; class Lentisphaeria; order Victivallales; family GWF2-50-93; genus GWF2-50-93. The sequence continues at coordinate 13,320 of JBAZRS010000025.1, forward strand.
CTACCAACGAATTCGTCTCAAATCCCGAGTTTATTGTTTGTAGTTAACCCCGTAAGGGGTGTTCTTCTTATGCCTTTTCGAGCTGGCTCTAGTTGAGAGCTGTCGTGAGTAAACATTTGGCATTGTCTGTGAGAATCTGTGGCTAAAAACAGGAGGTGTTCTATGGCGCATAACATAAATATTGAAAACGGCGAGGCTTCTATGTTCTACTGCGGCAAGACGCCCTGGCACGGACTCGGCACTAAGCTGGACGGGCCTGCGACTTATGCAGAAGCCATAGAGGCTGCAAAGCTTGACTGGAACGTTGTCAAGTTGCCGTTGATTGCGGTTGATCCTGTGAGCAGGAGCTTGGTGGATGTTAAAAAGAACTTTGCGGTTGTGCCAGCTGATAAGATCGGTAAGGCGGAATGTCCGGTGTTCGGTATTGTGGGGGAGAACTATACACCTGTCCAGAACTCCGAGGCGTTTAGCTTTTTCGACAGCATTGTTGGGGAGGGCAGGGCCATATATCACACAGCCGGAGCCCTTGGCAAGGGCGAACGGATATGGATCCTGGCAAAACTGCCGGAGGATATTATTGTCATCGGCGGGGATCATGTCGGGAAATACCTGCTACTGAGCAACAGCCATGACGGCAACAACAGCGTCAACATCAAGTTCACGCCGATCCGTGTGGTATGTCAGAACACGCTTATCGCTGCACTCAGTGAAGGGAAGACAATCAATGTTCCGCACCTGAAGGATGTGAAGGCCAGGCTTGAGAAGTCAAAAGAGGTTCTGGGTATTATCGGAGACGTTTACAGCGATATTGAGGTCGGATTCAAGAAGATGGTTGCTTATGAGCTGAACCAGGAGAAGGTTCAAAAGTATATTGAGTCTGTTTTTCCTGGTTCCGTGAACAAAAATGAGACGGAACGGGAGGCTGAAAACCGTGTGATCATGCAACAGAGGAAAATATCCTGCAGACTGTTTGAAACCGGCAGGGGAAATGGCATGAAAGGTGTCAGAGGGACGCTTTGGGCAGCATACAACGGTATAACTGAGATGGTCGACTACACCCGCAGGGTCTATGGCGACCGCCGTCTGAATTCCGTATGGTTCGGGGAGGGTGCAAGAATCAAGGCAAGGGCATATAATATTACCTTGGACACCGTTGACAGTAAATCAAAATAAAAGGAGGTAATTGCATAAGTAGTCAGAATTCAGTAGTCAGGATTCAGAATAAATTTGGATTTGAGTTCAATTTTCGTTCTGAATTCTTTATTCTGACTTCTGAATTCCAGCAAAACGTGAGTTTTGCAATTGGCTCAAAGAATTATGTAAGCCGCTGATTGGTTGTATAGTTGAATATAGGTTTACAGCGGGTTAATTTTTCAGCTTTAGATTGTCATTGTAAACAAGGTATTATAAATGCTTGCATTGCCAGTAAATGTCAAAGATATAATCAGCGGTCATACCGTTGAATGGGAACGTGTTGAATTCAGGAAAGGCTGGAATCCTGAAAGATGCCTTCACACCATCTGCGCTTTTGCCAATGACTTTCATAATTATAGTGGAAAAGGTAATCAAGCACCCTGACCGTCCACAGGCGACACGGTGCTTCAACTATCCGTATCCATCCATCGAGGAAGCCATGTGCAACGCCGTCTATCACCGGTCCTATGAGATCAGGGAGCCTATGACATGCCGGATTTTTCCGGACAAGCTTACGATTAGCAGTCTGCCTGGTCCCGACCGTTCCATATCCGACGAGGACATCAAGAAATACACCCTTGTCCCCAACAGGTACAGGAACAGGCGCATCGGCGAGTTCCTCAAGGAGCTGGAACTTGCCGAGGGACGTGGTACGGGCATTCCTAAAATCTTGAAGGAGAGCAAAAACAACGGTTCTCCGAAACCCAAACTCATCTATGACGAGGATAGAAGCTATTTCACTATTGAGTTCCCACTCCATCCGGCATTCAAGGGAATTAAATCTTCTCGCAAAACTTTCGAACAGTCAAGGTCAGGGGTAGAGTTGGCGACCCAGTCGGCGACCCAGTCAAGCGACCCAGTCAGTCGGCTTCTTGAAGTACTTGGCCAGGGAGAAATGTCTCCTTCTGAGATACGGAAGAAGCTTGCACTCAAGCATCGCCCCACTTTCCGTAAGAACTATCTGCATCCGGCGCTTATTGAAAAGCTCATCGAACCTACCATCCCCGACAAGCCCAACAGCCGTTTGCAGAAGTACCGGCTGACTGAAAAAGGCAGGAAACTGGCAGAAAGCAGAGGCGATTGAATAACATAGTTGATTGTAAAATAAAAAATGGTTGTTACGACAATTTGAAATTTGTCTTAAAAGTAGCACAGACATTCCTGTCTGTGACTGAGAATGAAATTTGAATCTACAGACCAGACTTCGCTGAGGAGCTTCCGCCTTCGCAGAGAGGCTATGGCGTGACAGGATGACATGGCATACAGGAATGTCTGTGCTACCCCTTTTCGAGCAACGTCTAGTTAAGCCCGTAAGGGTTTACCCGTCGGAGGCGGCGGCAAAGGTTTACACGCCGTGACGTGCGACCAGTGCTGTCCTCTGATTGTTTCTTTATTTGGAATTTAAAAATGTTTGGCGTTTGGTCATTGAAATTTGGAGTTTTGCCTGACAGCTTGTTCTGCTGAGAAGGGGATTTTCAGGAGTATTGCCAGTAAGCAAAAGATTATTCAAGAATGACTTGATACGTGATCTCAGATGTGCCCCCCCCCGGATTTTACCGGATTGAATCTTGATCTTTTCAGAGTAAGAGGTTTGACAGGATTACAGGATTTCCGGGATTCGAGCTTAAGAAAATATCCGTTAGATATAAATCCTGAAAATCAAGTTGCCCTGTCAATCTATTCATACATTCTTTAAGTGCGGGTTCTGCAGAATACTGTTGTAAAAGCGGGGAGAAATGGTAGAATAGAAAGTGTGTTTCCATAAGAACACGTCAAGTGAATACCGGAACGAGCTTGATTAACGTCATAATATAGGGGGGGGAAGATTTATGAGGGTCAAAGGAAAACTGATCGGGAAAACAGTCACTAAACAGCCCAAAGCCTCAGATTTATACTCTGACTATCTTAAGGCAGGCAAGAATCTTGCAGTTCAGAAAAAAATTCTCTCGCGCATCATCGATTTTGTTCTTCAGGATCCGGAAGCCAAATTTACGGAAGTTCTGATCAAGATAGCCAAACGTGGCGATGTCCGTTGTGCATTAGCAATAGAACCACTAATGGAGATTTTCTGGGAAGGGGACTTCGAATGGCAGGAGGAAGTTGTGCGGTTGCTAGGGGAAATCACACACCTTGCCCCGCTTGCATTACGTATTCGGGTTGGAATATTTCTTGGCCATGTTGCAGTGAGTTCGGTATTTGTCGGCGGTTCGGGTATGGACCATCCCGCTACTGTTGCGCTATCTCGGATTGCATCCAATCTCTTTGACATTCATATGAGAAAGCTTTCCACCACTAAACGTATTGAAATTTGGAAAGAGGGAGATGATCGTCGTCGGTTTGATGCGGAGGCTAGGAGCGCGGCAGAACTTGTTAGCGGAACAGTCAAAAGAAAATAAGTGTGGTAAAATTGGAATTTCCAAAGGTAGGGCGGTTTCGCCGAAACCGCCACCTCAAAACGGACGACTCGGCGAGTTGTCACTACCTTAAATTCGCCAATTTTGTAATTGGCTCAACTAACAAACTAAAGAGAGATAATTCATGGAATACAAAGTAAAACTTTGGGCATTTTCATATTTTAACGACGATGCCTCTGAGGCTCTTCTTGATGGCTTTGGCGGCAGTGCCGAATTGAACTACGAATGCGAACTCCCTTTCCCACCATTTTCCGGACTCGTAATCAAAGGGATTGAAGCCACCATAGGAAGAGTTCGTTATGATGTTGACAAAGGTTTCTTTGACTGCGAGGCGAAGCCGGAACAAAATTTCTGCGAGAACTTTGATATTATTTGTGCGCTTGAGTCTGAATTGAAAAAAGAATCCGATAAAAAGGTTTTCGAATTGGTCATGCAATCCTATCGGGATCAAGGTTGGAAAGTCGATATACAAAGTGTACCTGCACGTATTAAGAAGGCGGCAAAAACTGCTAAAAAGGTCGTTGCTGAAAAGAAAGGGGCTAATTAGAACCCTCGAATATTTTAAGTGCAATTATCCGCCTGGCTGCCTAATCCACCTTCAACTGTGCAGTTTTAAAATTAGTGGCAAAATAATTGGACCGTGAAAAAATAATTTGGAGACATTAGGATGGCAAAAATACAAATAGAGAACTTGTGGAGAAAAAAAGGTTTTAAGCCTAACGACAATCAAAGAGAGGCTATTTTACATATGGGTGGACCTCTCTTCCTGACTGCAGGCCCAGGATCCGG
>JBAZRS010000026.1:0-2796 GCA_041662825.1 Victivallales bacterium
GCATGAAATCCTAAGTCCGACAGGCTCCTAGGCGGATGACCCGAGGGTCGCGGGTCAGATAGACCCGCGCTACTTTTGACTTATCCTTAACTTATCGGCATTTACGCATCACTCAGTAATTCCTCACCTTGAAGCTCCTCCTGGGGGGCGTGGTTACTGACCGCTTACGCGCCGCAGACTAATTTCCGGAGCTTCCCTGCATCCCGTGTTGAAAATGAACACAAGCAAACGGATATTACCGGCTTCACCAGGATTTTATTTAACGCCACCGACTTGGCGGCATAATATTCGGTGAAAACCGGGTAAAATGAAGAAAGATGCCGGCAAGTTGCCGGCGATCCGAAGATGCAAATTCCCATCCAATTAAATTATCGGAGAAACCAATGAGTTCATTTCTCAGAACATTTTCCCTATCTCTGCTTTCCGCCGCCATGCTGTTTACAATTGCAGGATGCAGTCTGATTGCACTTCCGTTCGTGGTGACAGAGGAAGTCTTGGAAGACACCGGCGAAATTGTATTAGAAGTGGGAGAAGCCCTTTGAAAATACTTGCGGCGACAAACAACAAACACAAGATCGGTGAATTCCGGAACATACTGAAAGACACCGGGGTAGAGATAATTTCCCAGGAAGAACTCGGAAAACAGCTGCCTGACATCCCGGAAGACGGCAAAACCTTCGAAGAAAACGCCGGGATCAAGGCACTGGGTTTTGCGAAGTTCGCAGACATGACCGTGATTGCCGACGACTCGGGCCTTGAAATCAGGGCCCTTGACGGCGCCCCCGGCATCTATTCCGCTAGATACGCGGAGACAAATGAGAAAAGGATAGAGAGGGTGCTGAGGGAGCTGGAAGAAGTGAATCGGCGAATCGGTGAAACGGCGAATCGGAGTTTAAATTCAGAGAATTCATATAAAATAGGCAATTGGCAATCGGCAATCGAAAATCTTAAAACCGACAACGAGCGACTAGCGACCAGCGACTTTAATGACCGGGCCGCCCGTTTCGTATGCGTGATCGCGCTTGCCAGTCCGGAAAAAGTCATTGCGACATTCCGCGGCGAAGTTTACGGCAGGATAGGATACGAACCGAAAGGATGCGGCGGCTTCGGTTATGATCCGGTCTTCATCCCTGACGGCTATGACAGGACATTCGCGGAACTGGGGTCCGATATAAAGGACAAGATCAGCCACAGGGCGAACGCCTTGAAGAAACTGGATGAGTACCTGAAACTCTGAATATCATATGAAGAAAATTTTTCCGTCCCGGAAAAATTAAAGTGGAAACAAGTATGAACTGTTGTAAAGCTTTATTCTCAGTCATAATCCTGGCATCTGCCTTGATGCCGGAATCATCGGCTGAGGATGCGAGGCAGAAAATAAATTTTTTCAGGCCGTCCGAACCCGGCAATGTGCTGATCTCCAACATAGAATCGGAGGCCGCTTCAACATCAGTCCTGACATCCCTTGACGGCGGCAAGTCTGAAAAAAAATCCGTCAACAGGATGGCCATTGAGGGAATCATGACAGTCAAGACGGTCACCGCCTATGGGCGTCCCTCCAGAATCGAGTTCAAAGTTGAAAAGGTGAAAGGCGATATCAACGGACAGGAAGTCAAATTCACCTCTGACAGGAAGACACTTGAGATAGATCTTGAAGGCACTCCCTGCGGATTCCGCATAAAGGACGGCAAGGACGAGATCGGGAAAAATGAAATCCTCCTGCTCTCCCTGGTGTTCAGGAAAACTCGCAAGGAAACACTCGCTGATTTCATAGGAACGGAAAATGAAATCAAAGTCGGGGACACATGGAAAACTCCTTTCGCCCCGCTTGAAGGTGAATTTGCAAAACGCGGCATCAATATAAAGGACCTGCTTGTGGGCGGCAATGTGAATTTCACGGGCAGAAAGGAGATTCACGGATTTGACTGCTGGGTGTTTGACGCGAAACTCAAAGCGGAAAAAGGCGATGAGTTCAGCTTTGAATTCCAAGCCGAAGTCTGTCTTCCATGCGACGGGAAAACTGGTGCCGTGAAAATGTCCAGGACGGGATCAGAGAGAGTAGTGAAAAAGATTGCAGACAAGAACAATCCGGTCATGCCTGACGTAAAGGAAGCAAGCATAACAATCACCGACAAGATGAACATATTGATGATACCACAGGGGGAATTGGGAAAGTAATCAGTAATCAGTGGTCAGTAATCAGTGACATATTTGAAGTACGCGAGTTTTGCAACTAGATCCACAGAAGGAAAAGGAAAATGAAAAAAAATAAGATACTTTTTATCGAGCCTTTTTCAGGTGCCGCGGGCGACATGTTCGCCGCCGCCCTGCTCGGGCTCGGCGCGGATGTTCCCGCATTCTGGAAAGGCCTGAAAAGCCTGCCTCTGGAAGAAAAGCCCGGAGTCTCCCTTACGGACGTGATCAGAAACGGGATATCGGCGAAACATTTCGACGTCAAACTGAAACACAGCCATGAGCACGGACACCACCATCACCACAGGACTCTGGAGGAAATAGAGAGAATAATCATGGCCGCAAGCGCCCTTTCCGTTCAAGTCCGCCAAAAGTCAGTTGCCGTCTTCAGGCTCCTGGCGAAAGCCGAGGCGAAAATCCACGGTTCGGAAATGAAGCATGTGCATTTCCACGAAGTCGGGGCCGCGGACGCCGTCATAGACATTGTCAGCGCAATGCTGTGCCTGGAGATCCTGGATATCGACAAAGTCATTTCAGCGCCGGTCGCCCTCGGATCCGGAACCGTGCGGACTTCGCACGGCGTGCTTCCAGTTCCGGCACCCG